>NZ_JAUBVE010000077.1:0-31844 GCF_036705715.1 Microcoleus sp. AT3-D2
GCAACAAATTTTCCTGTTCCGGCGTTGGGTATAATCGATAGCTGAAGGCTTTTAGTGTCATGCTTACTTTAAATGTGCTCTTTTACATAGTAGCACCTCTTATGTAAGATGGTACGTCTTAACAGAAATCTATGTAAAGCCGTCCTACAAGGACGGGGTTTCAGACCAATTTTTTTTGATGAGTCAAGTCTTATTTCATCTTGCCTTCCCTGTGACCGATATTGCCCAAACCAAAACGTTCTACGTAGACGGGCTCGGCTGCGAACTAGGCCGCGAATCGCCGAATTCTGCGATTATGGGTCTGTGCGGCCATCAAATTGTCGCCCACGTCAGCCGCGAAGCTTTGACGCCTCAGCGAGGCATCTATCCCCGGCATTTTGGGTTAATTTTTACTTCCGAAGCTGACTGGGAAGGATTGCTCGAAAAAGCCCAGCAAAACAAGTTAAATTTCTATCAAGAACCGAGACGGCGATTTGTCGGTTTGCCTACAGAACACCGTACTTTCTTCTTAGAAGATCCTTTCCACAATATACTGGAATTCAAGTATTACTGCGAAGCCGAAGCAATTTTTGGTCGCAGCGAATACGCTGAAGTTGGCGACGCAGTTTGATATCTAGTCCGGTAGCGATTTGCCGTGTTCGTGGGGGCGGGTTTACAAGATTTTTGGTTTTAGGCAATTATTGTAGGTGAAACCCGCCCTACAAAATTTGACCTTATACAAGAATGAATCAAACGGTTAATCATGAACTTTCAATGGTTCTGACAGTGCTTCAGCGACCGCTTTTAAACTGCTGGAATGCCTCGCCATCATGGCATGGGCAAATACGGACAATTTTACTTCTTTGGCAGCGGATATTTGGGAACTAGAAGCAGGTACAATGATGAAATCCCAATCTGTCCAAATCGAAGTAAAATTGAGCTTTTCCAACAAGGCAGCATCTCGATTTAAATCTTCCAGAAAAGCACTGCCAGGACGCATTTGGATGCAGCCTTTTCCCCAGAGAGTGTAAGCCATCCAAGTACCGGTGTGAGGAGAAGATATGGCAATAAAGCGCTGCACTCGGTTAATGCCACCTAACCTTTGCAGGTAGTAGCGAGTTACTAAACCGCCCATGCTCAATCCTACTATATCTAGATGCTGTTCGGGCGCAAAGGTTTTGTCTATATAATCGTCTATCTGTTGGGCTAATTCGTCTATGCTGGCGTTGCCCCAATGGGGCGAGAGATTGAGGGTGTAGACTGACCATCCCAGTTGGCTGAGGTAGGCAGACATTTTGTGAAAAATTCCCGATTTTCTGAAGATTCCGTGAATTAGCAAGACTGGGTTTCGGCTGAAATTGCTATTCATTTTTAAGTGGAAATTTTATTTTCTATAGGTGCTTTGAGTTCTTCAACTAATGCGTTAATACTTAGGGTTTCTGTCACCATTTGGCGGTGCAGCAAAACGTTGACTTTAACTTCTTTACCTACTGGCATTTGGGAGCTGTTTGACGGTACAATCATTATGTCAAATGGCGTCCACATTGATGTAAAGTTTATGCGCTTGAGCATGGTCACATCTTGATTCAAATCGCGCAGCAACCCACTATCAGGGCGCATATCCAGGTATCCAGGTAGGCGTAGGGAATAAGCGGTGAGGGTGCCGTGGTGGGGGGAAGATAGGGTGATGAAACGCTGTACGCGGTTGATTCCTCCGAGTCGCTGGACGTAGTAGCGGCTGACGATGCCGCCCATGCTGTAGCCTACTATGTCTAAAGGCTGTTCTGGATCGAAGGTTTCAGAGATGTAGTCTGCGAGTTGCTTGGCCAGTAAGTCGAGCCCGAGGCTGCCGTCGTTGGGGGTGAGGTTGAGGCTGTGGACTGACCATCCAAGTTGGCTGAGGCGGGCGGACATTGTGTTGAAAATAATCTTTGTGTCCCAGATGCCGTGTATGAGGATGACGGGATTGCGATCGAGCGAACTGTTCATTTGAAAATAAAATTGCTTGGTGATTAAAGCATAAATCACTCCCCTAGGGAGTGTGACCCTTACTAGGACAGCTAGCGAATCGGATCGAGGTACGATCGACAATTAGTGGGAATCGCTAACAAATTCTGAGATACTTGTAAATAAGTGCAAAGGCGTGCAAGTATTTATACCTAAAATTGCCTTTGATGAGGCAGCTTAAATACAGCAAAATGTAAATTTTGATTAAGAAATGTAGACAAAAGTTGCCTTACCTCGTAATCTAACTTTGTTGACAAGCTTGTACAAATTTCTCTAAAAGAACAAAAGGAGTAAGTCTAATGTTTGGTTTTATCAAAAATTTCTTCGGCGGTATTTTCGGCTTTTTCGGCAGACTGTTGGGCTTGAAAAAGTCTGAATATTTCCTAGATTTGGGCGAATCGGGAGCGAAGGAACCAGCAAAAGTTGCGCCTGCGAAAGCTGAACCTGTTGCGATCGCACCAGCAAAAGTTGAGCCTGCTAAGTCTGAGAAGTCTGAGAAGTCTGAGAAGTCTGAGAAGTCTGAACCTGCTAAGAAGGCTAAGGTAGAGAAAAAGTCGAAGAAAGAAAACGAACCAGTCGCTAGCGTTCCTGCTAATACTCCCGAACCTGTGAAGGTAGCAGCAGCGGCAGCAACTAACGGCAAAGTGCCGAGTCAAGCTGAACCGAATCGGACTTTTGCTCCTAATAATTTAATGCCGACACCAACTGGAAGTCGTCGGAGTCCTGGCCCCAGCATGAACAATTTCCGGGAAATGGCCCGTCAGGTGAAAACCAAGTAGGCAATAGGGAATTGATAATAGGGAATTGGGCATTAGATAATCCCAAATGCTGGCGTTAAAAAAATAAAAATGGCATTACTCATTTTTAATTTTAACTCTTTGTTCTATTCCCTATTTTCTGGGTTTCTGAGGAAGGCTAATCCGCTGTATAGCTGGAAAGCTGAGTCCCAAGGAGTTTCAGATTTGCGCTCGACTTCTATATGAGATTCTATCTTGCTCAACATATTAGTGTAATCGAGCACTGTCTCGGCAAAGGGCGTAAATTCTGACCAAACTGTAACGTCAAGCTGGTGATCGAATATTTCCAGTAAGTGATTCCAGTTAATTCGGGTGGTACTTTGAGGAATTTGTTGAGAGTTTTTGACTCTCGATGTTTTGTTTTTCTGGTTCGGTAAATTGGGGAGCTCGGCTGAAGCTTTGGTGAAGTCAACTCCTTGTTGAAATTCGTAACTTTGGTCGCAAATTCGCAGAATGCAGTTTCTGCTTGGAATGTGTAAGTCACAGATTTGAGCGTAATCTTGCCTGATTTCTCTGTGGCGAAATTGCTCCTTTCTTCGGTTGGGGGAGTAGTCCATGACTTCGATGAACATCGGCAACAAGCCTTGTACTCTTTGGGTAACTTCTGACCAGCTAAATTCGATCGCACCGAGTCTATCGAGTTTATCTTTGCAAACAACGGCTGGGGAAGAGAGAGACTGGAAGTGCTGGACTCGGAAGATTTGGATTTTTTGAATATCGCTTAGGGTTGCCCAAAATACGGGAATGCCGGCGTTGAGGAGTTCTTGACCATAAATTCGGAGTTCGGCGATGGGGCCAGTTTTGTAGAGTCTCCAGCCGCGGCTTTGGATTTGCATCCGCGTTGTGTAGGCGTCGATTTTAAATATTCTGCTGATATGTTGAATGGCTGCGGCTTTGTTTTCGGGACTCACGGGTTCGAGGATGAGGAGTCCGGGTTCGAGGTTGCTGGGGTCGTTTTTGGCGGTTTCTATGGCTTGTTGGCGGAGGTTTTGTTGTGCGGTTTCAATCCGTTGAATAGCTTGCCGGGTCTGGGAGACGATTTTGGCGTTGGTGATGTCGCGGAGTATTTGTTTATAGGTTGTTTGGGCTTTTTCGAGGTTGTTGGTGAGTTCGTAGTAGCGGGCGATATAGTATTGCACCCACGGATTTTCGGGGGATTCTTTTTGTAGTTGTTTGATGAGTTGGGCAGCTTGTTTGTAGTCTTTACCCTCTAGGGCGACGGCTATTTGGTTGATGTTTGTCATTGCGATTGCGGGAATGGCGTTGTTTCTATATTGGCTGATGTTTGGGTGGTTTCGCCACTGGTTAACAATTTTTGCTGTTGTGTTAACTTATAGATACGATCTAAAACTATAATAATCATTGAAAAAATACGTGTCAAAATTGTCAAAAATGATTTTGAGCTTTCACAACACGCAGTAAACCAAAGCATAATTCGCCGTATCAGGGTACAAGAACTCCGGGAAGCAATAATGGCTGGTGAAGTTATCGAAGAGTATCCAGATGACAAATATGGCCCAAGCTGTTTGATTTTCGGTTTGACCACTGCCAATAGACCTTTGCACGTTCAGTATAGTTATCCATCTCGTCCTTTGGTAAAAATCATTACTTTATACGAACCATATCCGAAAAATTGGATTGATTTTAAGTTAAAGATAAATCAAAATGAACAATGATATTTGGCAAGAAACAATGGTGGAAGAAAAAGTAAGTTATACCCTTGAAATCAAGGGTAAGTTTATTATCATTGAAAATCTTCCTGCTAAAGTGTGTGTGGAAACGGGAGAGCGTTTTTTTTACCTGAAACTGTTCCACAGTTTCAGAAGATGATTTGGGAAGAGAGAAAGCCGACTAGGGTGATTGAAACACCTGTTTTTGAATTTGCTTAGGGGTTGGTTTAAATTGAGTTAAAGCTGATTGGAATTAACACTTAATGTGTAAGTACCTTTGCTTGTGCGATCGCCTCCTTTAACAATTATTTTATAAGTGCCGTTACTAGGCAATTTTACGATGAGTTGAGACTCTCGGAGATTCTGGGAGTTGCCTGGTGTTTGGGCAATCTTTTTGCCGCTTGTGTCGAACAGTGTTATGTTGTGGTCGAATGCTCTGCTTTTGAGGTCGATCGTAATAGATTGACCTGCCCGTCCTTGAAAGGTGTGTTCGCTGGGGCCGCGGTCTTTGAGGGTTCCCCGCTGCTGTAGGATCGAAAGGGAGGTGAGTTTTGGTCGATCGACATTGCTCAAATCTAAGCCATAATTTGTCACTGGCGTCTCAAAACCATTTCCTTCTCTGACTGCGATGATAAAGGCAGTTTTGTTGTTGGGGTCGCGCACTATTTTATCAATAAAGTTGGCTGCGATTTTTTGTTCATTTAAAGGTTTGGGTTGGTTAAAATTTGGTTTTGATATGCACAGAAGCACGCCTCCGTCTTGATAGCGGGCGGTGTAAAACCAGTAGTTTTGACCGTTAGCTGTAAAATCCGATCTGTAAAACAGAGTAAATCTTTCTATTTGTGGTAGTTCCTGGTTGAGGTGGCAGTTTTTATCTATGTATCTTGGGCTGGGCTGAGCGAAAACTGCTGGGATGCTGGTAGCTAGGATTGCTATGATGTTGATTGTCAAGCTAAAAAGCGATCGCCCTTTCATGATTTCCCCTCTCTATTGTAACTACAATCTCCAACAAAAAATTACTCGCCGTATTAAGAACAGCCTTCTATATACTCAACTTCAGGAAGTTTCCCCGATCTAAATCTTGTTACCCGATTACTGCTTGTCTCAAAAACGATACGGTAGTTTTTGTCAGCCGCATCTTTAGGCACAAAAGTTAAATATTTACCATTTTGAGGTGGGGCGCCAACATAATGATGTGGAGTTATTTTAATTTGCCCTGGATACAGCTTAATAATTTGCTCTTGAATATTCCCAATTTTAGCTCCTTTGAGGGTAGTGATACGCTCGTTGTCAATATCTACTCTGGCAATACGACCCTTTGCTACCATAAAGGAAATTCCTTTTGGTACTCCTTGTGGATGAACGTAGGAACACAGATCATCGTCAAAACTACCACTGCGACTTGGTATAATTAATTTAATTCGAGCAGAGCGTGAGGCTTCATCAACGGTCATTCCAACTCGGATCGGTCCTATGCCATTTATTGCTAGTTTCGATCGCTCTGTGAGTTGCGCTTGAGCGTTGACTGATGTTACCCACACCAAAACAATAACGATCATGCCAATTAATAACGTAAAAAACTTGGTTAAATTGTTGAGATTTTGCATAAAAAACTCTGCCTCCTTTATCTCGGTTTTAAATACTTTTCCAGTTCGCCTGTCCGCTGTTTAGTCATGCGTTCCAAACATTCATTAAGAAAACCTCTATAACCTGTACCGCCTCGATTCTGGTAAACTTCAAACTCACAGTTTTTGTCCCGCAACTTAATCCATTCTTGCTGTGCTTCAGAAAGTATCGATCGCTCTTCACTGCTCAATTTTGAAGTCAGTTGTTTGTAAACCTCATTCAGCCGTCGATCCGCCGCTTCGTAATTTAACCGGAGACATCTCTGAATCTCTATATTATTTGAACCTGGGCAATTAGACTGTTGTTGAGCTATCCGATCAGGTTTCACTTCGATCGCCTGTTTTAACTCTGCCAATACTGGCGAAGAGCTAGAGCCACAAATAACTAAGCTCACCGCTATATTAAAAATCGATCGCCCTTTCATGTTCTTTCCTCTCCTGTGCCGCAATCATCACCCAGAAGCCTAGATCTTTCTTCATGCTCAACCTGATATTTTTATGCAAAATACCAATTTTTGTCACAAAATTTTACATAAAACAGCCAAGCGGGATCTGAGCCGATCGTGAGGACGATCGCAATTAATCTGTTGAGCAATCGAGAGCGAGGAGATTGTCCAAAAACTGATGTTGTACCTAAAATTGTTAAAAGCCCGATCGAGCTTTCCTCAAATCTATTTTCATTAACCTCAACCCACCTATCTGATGAATTTACTTAACACAACACAAAATTTATTTGATTGATTTAAAGATTTTTTTTATATTTATTGAATTAGATTCGCCCTGTTTATAGGAAACAAAACCAGCACTACTTACTTCTGTGATAGTTAGTCATTTACCTTTTAGCTGCGATCGCCAAACCAAGCAAGTCTCCTGAATATTTTGGAAATATTATGACTTCTCAAACACCGCGCCAATTAACGATAAAGCCACAATCGGTGCTGTCACCGCTCTCAGAATTCTACTCCCCAAAGATACAGCTTCAAAACCAAATTCGCTCGCCCTTTCCACCTCACCCTCAGTCCATCCACCCTCCGGCCCAACAGCAATCACAATCGCTAATTCCTCCCGTTCTTGCTCCCCCCTTATTAAGGGGGGCTGGGGGGGATCGAATTCTTGCCCCCCCCTTATTAAGGGGGGCTGGGGGGGATCGAAACTACCAATCAAACAATCCCACAAATGCCGATTGTCCCCGCGAGCCACACAAATAAATCGATATTTTTGACCGCAATCTTTGATAGCAATATCAAACGAAACAGGCTCTAAAATCGTCGGCACAATTTGACGTTCCGACTGTTCCGCTGCCTCCGCAGCAATTCTCCTCCACCGATCGACTTTTTGAGCACTTGGTTTGAGCAAAGTTCGATCGCTCGTTACCGGCACAATACTTGCCACACCCAACTCCGTCGCCTGTCTCACAACCTCGTCAAAGCCGTTTCCCTTGGGCAATGCCGCCATCAAAGTTACTTCCACGGGTAGCTCCCTGTCCACAGCAATCTCCTCTGCTATCGAGGCAAATAACCCGGTTTCCCGCATTTCTAGGACGGCAGACCACCAATGTCCTCGGCCGTCCATTGCAATAAATTGATCGCCCGCTTGCAAACGTAGCACTCGATTTAAATAATGCTGTTGTTCCCTAGTTAAATCGATTTGGCGATCGCAAATTTGAGTGGCAGTAACTGCTAATCTTTGTAATTGAGGCATTGAATTTGGGATTGTTCGTTTTCTATTAGATAGATTTTTTATTTAACAGCAGAGAACGCAAAGAACGCAGAGGAATAGAGAATGAGAGGAGATAGGCAGGCGGGTTTCAAAAGTTCAAAAAACAATAAAGGCAAAGCATCTACAACCGGAATTATTTTACAAATTCAAGTTTTTTTCTGCAAATGCTCTGCCTTTATATTACTTTTGCCAGAAGTCTATTGAATACAATCGAAAATCACAAAGCGAAAATCGAAAATCGGCTTATGCTTCCTCCTTAATCTTCTTTAAATAAGTGGAAATGGCTTCTGTAGCTAGCTGCGTGATTGGCTTGCCCTGACGGGCTGCTTCTTCCTTGAGCTCGTTGTAAATTTCATCGCGGACGCTAATTCGACGGCGGACTTTGCCACCGCCAGCAGTGGCAGTCTCATTTGCATCGTCGTTACTAGACGTAACATCTAATTCATTAATCTCAGTTGTCATCGAGTCAGCAGATTGGTAGTTGGTTACAAATTGACGGATAGATTCTAACCCGACGCGATCGCAAAAATTGCCAAAACTCTCGCTCAGTTGCCGTTTTTGCTTGAAATAAACAAAAATCGGCTCCAGAAAAGCTTCAAAATCCTTGACGTGCAGCTTTTCCTCAATTGGTTTTGCCAGCCGCGTTTGGTCGGGAGAACCGCCCAGCCAAATCTGGTAGGATTCCGGGGAACTCCCGACAAACCCCAATTCTGCCATATAAGGACGGGCGCATCCATTTGGGCAACCAGTCATCCGCACCACAAAATGCTCGTCTTGCAAGCCAACTTTGGCCAAAAGCGCCCGAATCCGCTCTAAAATGCTCGGCATCACGCGCTCAGATTCGGTAATCGCTAACCCGCAAGTCGGCATTGCTGGACACGCCATCCCATAGCGAACTAAGGGGTCGATCGCAGTTTCCCGCTGAATGCCACATCGATCGAGTATTCCCTGAATTTCCTCTTTGATATCCGGCGAAATATCGTAAATCAGCACGTTTTGGTGCGGCGTCGCCAGTATCGGCAAGTTGTACTTCTGCACAATTTCCCGCAAAGCAGTTTTTAGCTGAAATGAACCTTCATCCTTGATCCGGCCATTGTCCACGGAAATGCCGACAAATAGCTTGCCGTCTCCTTGTTCATTCCAGCCCAAGAAATCCAAATACTTCCACTCAGGCAGCGGTTTAAAGGCTTCTAGGGGCTTGCCAAAATATTCGGCTACTTTTTCGCGGAACCACTGTACACCTTTGTCGTTGATCAGGTACTTCAGCCGCGCGTGCCGTCTGTCTGTGCGATCGCCAAAATCTCTTTGGGTTGCTACAATTGCCTTGACCAAATCGTAAACATCATCCTTGGCAACATAGCAAATCTCATCCGCAACCCGCGCAAAAGTCTCTTCTTTATTGTGAGTGCGGCCCAAACCGCCGCCAGCAAACACGTCAAAACCTTGCAACTCGCCAGCTTCATTGGTAATTACCACCAAGCTCAAATCCTGAGAGTACAAGTCAATTGAATTGTCTCCCGGCACCGTAACGGAACACTTGAACTTGCGCGGCATATAATGGCTGCCGTAAATCGGTTCTTCTTTGTCGCTAAAGATTGTGCCGTTGCCGTTTTTCTGTCTCGCGGCCTTCACTGCGGGGTCTTCCTCGGCCGAAACAGCTTTTTCGCCGTCCAACCAAATTTCGTAATAAGCACCGGTTTGCGGTGTCAGCAAATCGGCGACATTGTTGGCGTATTGCAGCGCATACTTGTATTCTGGGCGATTTTTGTACGGTGCTGGAGGCGCCATGACGTTGCGGTTCAAGTCGCCGCAAGCTCCCAAGGTTGACCCCATATTTTTAATAATTGAGGAAAACACTGCTTTAAGATTTTTTTTCAACACGCCGTGAAGTTGGAAACCTTGGCGCGTTGTGACGCGGAGCGTGTGGTTGCCGTATTCTTCAGATAGCTTGTCTAAAGCTAGGTATAATTGCGGCGGAGTAAACCCGCCGGGATTGCGGGTGCGGAGCATGAACTGATAATCTTTTTCTTGTCCTTTAACTCGATTGTCGCGATTGTCTTGCTGGTACGAGCCGTGAAATTTGAGAATCTGAAGCCCCTCTTCGGTGAAGTGGGTAGTTTCTTGTAACAGTTCAGTCGCAACGGGTTCTCGTAAATAGTTGCTGCGTTCTTTCAGACCTTCTGATTTAGAGGGCTTGCGCGCAACAGGGGTTGAAGTGGAAGATGTGATCATGGGAATGTATAGTGCCAGTTATAATTAGATACAGCCGATCGAATATTTCTTGACAATTTGACACTTGACAAATTTGTACTTGACAAATCTCCTCAGAAATGCTGTGTCGGATCTGTTGACAACTCGGTTAACAAGTAAGTTAACAAGTAAGTTAATAACGGTAATCCGCTAGGAATTCTGATGTTGTTCAATTGTAACACGATCGAGCCGGGGCTGAAAAATTGTAATTAAGAGTTTATACTTTGGTTCGCTTAAGTGTACGAAACTTTAGAAATAATTAACCTCAACCTTTGAAACTATGTCACTGTATGACGAAGACACCTTTGTGGTGTTAGAAACAAACCAGTCAGAGCAGTTTTTGACGGCGGCGGAACTGTTAGAAAAGCTGAAAGCCGTGTTAGCCGAGGAACATGAAGATTTGCCGCAGGATGTGCATAAAATATCTGGCGTGGAAGCTCAAGCTAAGTATTTAATTGATACTTATTGTGAATTAGATGTCGGGCAAGGAAAATATTTGCAGTGGTATGCAGTGCGTCTAGAAAAGTAATTTTGGGCATCGGGCATCGCGCATCGCGCATGGGGCATCGGGCCTGGGGAATTGGTTATTAGAACCAACAAGTAACAAAAAGTAATTTTGGGCATCGGGCATCGGGCATGGAGAATTGGTTATTAGAACCAACAAGTAACAAATAACAAATAACAACAAACAAATAATAACCAACAACTAACTCATGCCCTATGCCCTATGCCCCATCCCCAATTCCCAATTCCCAATTGTTAATCTTCTAACTGTTGAACCGATGATACTTCTACTGCGGTAACATCGATCGTACCGGGCGGTGTCAAGCGACTAAAATGACCTTCCTCTATTTTCAGAGGTTCGCCGCAGTTGGCACACTGAAACTGAGTTTGATTTAAAGCTGTAAATTCGTATTGGCAAACTGGACAACTGTCCTCAATTAAATTGCGTTTCAGCCACCACTGAAGCGCGAAAAATGCGACCACAGGCGTCAGCAACAAAAAAGCTACTAAAATCAACACTGATTTAACTATCCAACCCAAACCAATAGACACCAACAAATACGCGATGCCCAGCAGTATCAACCAATTGCTAATACGGGGTAGCTTGAAAGATATTTTGGGTGTGCCTTGGTTCACGGTGGTCTCCTTGGGTGTCTTTGCACGTAGGCATAACTCTATCCTACTCAGAAAATCACGCAGTTGTTCGAGTTAATTTTCCCATCATACACGGAGAAACCGCTCTCTACGTTATAAGTTAATCAGAGTGAGAGGGTTGAAAAATTCCTTGCAAGGATTGACAAAGGGATTCAAAACTAAATCTTGCGAGGGTTTGTTCCCTCAACCAATGGCGATCGCACCTTTTATCCTCCCCTCGCAGCATTTCCACACAAGCAACCGCTACTGCTGCCGAATCTCGGTGAGGAACTCGCCATCCCAGTTTACCATCTTGCAGCGGATCGGCTGACCCGTCCGCGTCCCCCGCCAGCACGGGTAATCCGCAAGCCAGCGCTTCCAAATAAACTATACCGAACCCTTCCTGGGAGGGCATTACATAAGCATCGGCCAACTGGTAATGTGCTGCTAAATTTTCTGTCGCTACAAAACCCGCAAATATTACTCTTTCGGTAACTCCCAAATCATCAGCGAGTTTGGCTAATCTCGATCGATCGTCTCCTCTGCCAATAACTAAGTATTTCACATTCGGAAAAGTTTTGGCTATTTGCGGCAAAGCTTGGATTGTGACATCGACGCCTTTGTAAATATCCGTCGATCGCAATCTGGCTACAGTCATCAATATTTTATCACCAACCAGATTGTACTGCTCTAATAAATCCTGTGGCTTGGGCCCAGTCGTAAATATATTTTCATCTACCGTACAAGGCACTATTTTGAATTTTTCGGGATTTAATTGGTTAATTTCGCAAGTGCGTGAAGCGAAGCTATCCCGTAGGGAATCGCGCGTGTACCTGCTAATAGTCCAAATACTATCAGCTTGACTCATTGCTGTTTGATATTTAGGCGGAAGCGGTTCCCACACTTCCTTGCCGTAAGTTAAAATTGTATAGGGAATTCCCAAGGGTTGGCACAAAATTTGAATTAGCGGTGCGAGTTTGATGTGGCCGCAAAAAACCCGCAGCGGTCGTTTTTGCAGCAAGCGAGTTAGTAATAGTGTAGCAAACTTAAGACGACCCAAGCCGGGATTCTCGGTTTTGAGGTAATAAAATTTCAGATTTTTTGACTCGTAAGGATTGTTGCAGTCTTCGGAATCTCGCAACAACAAAACTTCAGCTTGCGGCGGCGAGTTCGTGTTTCCGGTTATTGACACGTAAGCTTTGATAATGTCTTTAACGTAGGATTGAATGCCGCCTTCGCTGGCAAATATTTCTAGGAAACAGAATAGGTAATTTGTCGATCGCATCTCAGATTTACCCATTGACAGCGCAGACAATTATTGCAGTATAGTGACTTGGCCAAAAAGGGCGATCGCCATTATCCAGAGCTTTTAAACCATGTCACGATCACTGTAATTGCAGGTTTTACAGGCAAATATTTGACTTGCCTACTCTCACCGTTGGTTTTGAGCGACGATCGGCTTTTTTACTAGGGCTTTTTAATTAGCTGCATCGGTGAGTGCGATACTTTTTTTGCAGTTTACTATACTCTACCGTAATTGACTGTAAACTTAATGATTTTTTACAATATCCTACCCCAAGCAAAATTTAAGATTTATTGAGTTGGTGCGGTGCATCCGACCCGACTGCGGAGCAGCAGATCGGTACCGATCAAGGATCTCGCATTTTTAGTCTTTGCTAAAAGTATTGTCTCTCCAAAGATAGATATAGAGCCACTATTTAATTGTTATCATCAGCAACATAGAGAGTTAAATTTAATATGACTCGACCAGGTTTTAAAAGCAATTTCTGAAACATTTTGTCGAAAATATTCTCCTAAAAATTTGTCACGTATTGAGAAAATAATGCTCATAAAGCATTAAAAAAAATTAATATCGTTGATTATTTTGGCACCGAGGAGATAGTTTAAATATTCATATCTTTTCGGTTAACAAAAGTAGTCTGGCGAGCCGATTGAGAAAGTTTTACGACAATAAAATAAACACTATCTCGTACAATCATGTACAAAGAAAAGCCGCTCACCTAAAACATTAGGTATTCGAGCTTAAACCTAATAAAAGCTAATGTTAGGTTGGCAACGTCATATTTACGATCGACTCTCTCCAAATGAGCCTTCATTGGAGTTTGAGGTGAAACGAGTAACGATCGCACTCAGTCTTTTGGCGTTGCTGATTTACGGTATGAAAAGCTAAATAGGACCCTCCTATAAACCAGTATCCACAAAGCTTTTGGATTTTAAAGGGATTTTTTTTCATACCCTGATTAAGCAACGCCCAGAAGCGCAACTATCAGCAAGCCATCATAGATCGTGAAAATGCGATCTGCGAACCACTTTGGCAAGCAGGAAATGTCGATGACTTGACCGTTAAAGTTTGCTATAGACGATCGCTATTTCACTCATCAGCAAATATTCTCAACTGATTTGATGTGTTTTAGAGGGCGATCGCCAATAAACTCTCCGAACTCAACAACGAAGTCTACTATATTCGCTTGCCTAATCTCGAACTGAAATAGATAATCTTAATGGACTTATCGATTCGGCATAACGGTTCGTTTGAGCGCCTGCAAGTAACCTTGAACTCAGTACCCATATCTTTCAGCAGTCTGCTCCAAGCGAATTGTTATACTGCGGATTCGTTCAAGCTTTGCGACTCACTACCTTTTTAGATTCTCCAACCGAGTTTTTTCTGCGTGTGCTTTGGGCGACAACACTTGGAGATTTTCCAATCTAGTTAAGCCACCTTCTGACATTGGTATAATGTGGTCAATTTGAAAATCTCTTCGCATCTGGCTCTTAAACCCACTAGAGGCACAGAGGATGAATCCTTTCCCGTCAGTATACTTGGCAAAGACAGCATCCTTAATATCCCGATACTCTGCTGGATCACGCTCTCGGATTTCCACAAGTGAAAGGCTTTCTAATGGAACTGTATCAGGAATTACAATGGTCGGGGTAACTGTTAGATCGGGGTAAACTCCAAGTAGCTTATTGATTTCGATATCTACCTGTTTCTTGAAATAAAGGTAATTATATCCAAATAAAACCTGCCAAAAGGATTTACTGTCATTCCATAGCGATGTAAGATATTCAGTCACCTGCCTAAGTGTTAAATCATTCTCGTAGATATGTCTTGCCACAATTGACAAATCACACTTTCTACGCTCACTAAAAGCGATGAACTCTGGCTCCATCTCCTTTTGAGCATAGAAGCGTAAAATATTTTTAACATCATCATCTCTGTATCCAAGCAGGAAAGGATAGTCTGGGAAGTAGAGGTTCTTCGTTAGTTGCAGTAAATATTCCAGCTCCTCGTCAGTCAAGACTTCTCTATTTTGGATATTTACACTCTTAAATACAGCATCTAGGTCATTAACAAAACTATCATAGGCTTCCTCAGTGCCGTTATATAAAAGTACATCATAGTTTCTAGACACTGGTTCAGCAGACTCAGAAGATTCAAGAATAGAAAAGCGATAAATTCCAACAGGAACCCGCCTCAGAAAATCTAGTTTTTCTAAAGCAGTAGTGTCGATGGAATCATCCATCATACGGGCAAACTCTTCTATCTTTTCAATTGAGATAAGTCGAGCAATTCTCTTCATTGTCTCGATATCTCTATCAACAAACTCAGCGCCATCAATATCAGTCAATTTTTCAGGATTAACCCAGTTAATCTTATCTTCCCAATTATCGATGAAGCTTACAACATAGGCTTTTTCTGTACCTCCTGCTTTCTGTCCGCGCAAAGCCCTACCAATCATTTGGGTCATTAAAAGTGTAGAAGTAGTTGGGCGTGTCAGAAAAACTGTTTGAACATTAGGCAAATCAGTTCCTTCGGTCAACATTTCTACGTTTATGAGAACTTCGATTTTTCCTGCCCTGAAGCGCTTGATTTTTTCTGAATTTTCTTTTACAGAAATTGTAGCTCCAGTGCCTTCGTCTATGATTTTTGATGCCACGAAGTCAGATTTTATTCCTCGTTTTTTAAATAATCCGTTTAATGCGATCGCGTGTTGGATGTCAACTGCGAAAACCAGAAGGGGCTTATACTTTTCTCGGTTCTCAACATAGTGATCGACAATCCGTTTATTGCGGATACTCGACATCGCAATTTTTTCGGCAACCTTCTTAGGTAATTTGTCGAAGTCCTCAATTGATCTAATATCTCTGTCTGTTAATTCTTTATAGAAATCTAGCTCTGTCTCTAAGTTCTCGAAAACTGGTTCTGCAAGAATTCCTCTTGTAATGAGCGTCCTCAAGTGTTCTGAAAATATAATGTCATCGGGAAAAACTTTTTTAAGCAAACCTTGCTCACTTTTATCTGTTCTGAATGGAGTTGCTGTCAACCCTAACATTCTGAAACCATCTGCTTTTTTTCTATCTTTAAAGTTTTGCTTAATGCTGTCAATTAATTTTCGATAAGTCTTTGCTGTTGCATGATGGGCTTCATCCACTACTAAAAGTATCTCATTAGAATGATTAACCCAATTATCTGTGAGGTAATTCAGCCCACTGTTTAAACTATCTTTGCTGGCAATGATAATATCATCAGTCGGTTGGATGTTAACAGGGCGATCGTGATTGTTGGTATCACCAGAAATCACGCGATATCTGAATCTTTCAGTATCACTCAGTAATGATGGGTAGGCACTAAACTTTAAAGTTTCAAACGCTTGATTAAGTAGCTCATGTCTATGAGCAATCCACAGAACTTTTTTTCGCTTATCGATAAAATTGCGTAGTAACCAATGAACGGCTGTTAACGTTTTTCCACCACCCGTAGGCAAAACCAACAAACCCTCAAAAGGAGACTTGTTTTTCTGATCCAGTGCCTTAATTGCCTCATTTTGATGGGCGTAAAGTTCTCTAGGATTTTTGCCTTTATTAACTTGGATTTGACCTGATTTTTCAACTTGAATAGTTTGCATAGTAATGGAAAACTGAAGATAACTTTAAATTTGTGGCTTGTCCGACTGCTGCTCTATCGATAACTCCAAAGTAGGTAAACTCTGGATAATGACAGATAAGCTTTCGGCTGCACCTCCACCGACAAAACAAGCAGTATAGCTATGTATTATCACGCAACTGAGGTTTAATTCCTATTTTAATGTAACATAACCGCAGCTTTTATTAAAAGGTCAATGCGATCGCCTCAACAATCATCTTTATCAACCTGATACTCCTGGGATTGAAATACTTAGCCCTGTTCAAATTCAGGTCTTATCAGCTAGATTCCCAAAGCGAACGGCTATTTTAACAGTTGCTTGGGCAATAATTGAATCGGTTGCTTATCTTGGGGGCTATCTTGAGCATCGTCGTAAATCTCCGATTGGGATTCAAGTCCTCTGGCGAGGCTGGTCCAATTTACATGATCTTTGCCAAGGTTGGCTCAAGGCTAAAAATCATACTTAACGGGAAAAGTAAGATTGGCGTAGCGTATTCTCGTACCTTTGCACCAAGCGGTAAAGCCGACCTCACAGGCGGTACGGGCAGTTTTCTGGCTGCGCGACCTTTTGGGGACAATATTGCTACATCCAGCGATTCTGTAGGCGTACAAGGATTCTACCGCCTTGCTCCCCGGTTGCAAGTTCACGGTTGGGGCGTTTATACTCGCGCCAATGCAGAAAATTCTGGTGTTAGTAGCGTTTCGGATGGTAGAGGTGGCGTGGTTTTGCTAAATGTTGACGGTGACGATCGCGCCGATATTGTGTATGCAGCGATCGGGATCAGTTTCCCAGATGTTGGAGGTCAAGGCAACCTACCGGGGATTTTAGTGGGTTTGCCAGCTCGCGTGACGAGCAGTAATGTGCGCCGCGAGCGAGATACTTCCTATCACATTGAAGCGTTCTATCGCTTTCAGGTCAACGACAACATTTCTATCACCCCTGCTGCTTGGGTCGTTGTTAATCCTGAGAATGACAGCCGCAACGACACTCAATGGGTTTGGTTGCTTCGCACGGGCTTTAACTTTTAACCGGACAGATATTTTAGTAACCTAGTCCTGGACGCAAAAACCCAGTTTCTTGACGTAATTGCCTCATTTGAGACGATAATCGCGAGAAACTGGGTTTTTTAGACTAATAGTGCATCCAGGGCTTCAATTCCATGCCAGACAACAAAAAACCCCTACCATCGCTGGCTGGGGTAGAAAATTATCAGGGTGCATCTACTAATATTTGCAACTATAACATACATTTGTGGGGTGTCACCCTTCATGGGTGACACCCAACTAAGATTTTCAGTCAGAATAAATTATGATTCAATCTGCCAATGATTAACAAAGCTTTTATATCATCTCGTTCTGTCCCAGCCGATCTAAAATTTAAGATTTAGAATAAATCTGTGCTAGACCTCAAATTAATCCGAGAAAATCCGCAAGCCGTGCAAGAAAGCCTCAACCTGCGCGGAGGTAACTATGAAATCGAGCCGATTTTGCAATTAGACAAACAGCAGCGGGAGTTGGAAGGCAAGCGATCGCAACTACAAGCCCGCAGCAACGAAATTGCCAAACTCATCGGTCAAAAAAGAAAATCGGGTTTACCCCTCGAATCTCCCGAAATTCAGGAACTGCAGGCAGAAGGCAACGCAGTCGGCACCGAGTCGAACGAACTGCAAGCACAGGAAAAAGACCTAAAAGCTCAAATAGAAGCTTTATTGCTGCCGCTGCCAAACTTGCCGAATCCGTCAACGCCGATCGGCAAAAATGAAGAGGAAAACGTCGAAATCCGGCGCTGGGGAGACGAATACATTCCCCAAAATCCCGGTATTTTACCGCACTGGGAAATCGGCGAAAAGTTAGGAATTATCAACTTTGAACGGGCAGTAAAAATAGCTCAGCCCCGCTTTGTGAGCTTAATGGGAGCCGGGGCAGCCCTGGAAAGAGCGATAATTCAATTTATGCTCGATCGCCACACAAAAGCAGGTTATGTAGAAGTTATTCCCCCATTTTTAGTTAACACTGAATCCCTGACTGCTACGGGTCAATTACCCAAATTTGCTGAAGAAAGTTTCAAGTGCGACCAAGATGATTTATGGTTAATTCCTACTTCCGAAGTTCCGGTGGTCAATTTGTACAGAGGTGAAATTTTGGCAGCAGAACAGTTGCCAGTTTATCACTGTTCTTATACTCCTTGTTTTCGCCGGGAAGCTGGCAGTTACGGCAAAGATACGAGGGGATTAATTCGATTGCACCAATTTAATAAAGTTGAATTGGTGAAACTCGTGCATCCGAGTACCTCGGAAGCAGAACACGAAAAATTAGTGCAGGATGCTGAGGGAGTTTTACAGGCGCTGAAATTGCCTTATCGGGCGATCGCACTATGTACCGGTGACTTAGGTTTCGCGGCAGCCAAAACCTACGATTTAGAGGTGTGGCTGCCATCTGCGGGCAAATACCGCGAGATTTCCAGTTGTTCCAACGTCGCAGATTTTCAGGCGCGGCGGGCAAATATTCGCTTTAAAGAAGCTGGTAAAAAAGGCACTCAATTCGTTCACGCGCTGAACGGTTCGGGTTTAGCTGTGGGCCGCACAATGGCGGCAATTTTGGAGAATTACCAGCAGCCAGACGGAACTATAAAAGTGCCGGAAGCCTTACAACCCTATTTGGGACGGGAAGTTTTATAAACAAGATGATTCGGCGATTAACTGGTTGATGTACAGAGGCTCTGCCTCGCTTGCTTGGGAAAATTGGAGGCAGAGCCTGTGGATCTCCGTTACCAGGCTCTGCCTGGTAACGAGAAACGAGTAAAACTCTTGTGGTGTAGGCATCCTGCCTGCCCTTGGCTGGCTATTTACCAGATATCTATTACAGTTTGAGCAATGCTTCCTTAATGTCCAGGGCTAAAAATCTATCCAATGCTAGATACATCCAATAAACAGATAACTGACTATCACTGCTAGTCTTCTGAAATCCCAAAGCCAGGCACAGTTTTTCGTACATGGGGTGAATCATTAGCGTGTACAAGTCGCAAAGATTGGGAAAATCTGTTTGCATTTCGCCTAAAACTTTTTGTGTGTCTTCGAGAAAAGCAATGCGGTATTCTGACAAATACTCTGGCTCGATTATCCAACTGCGGACAAATACTGACTGGCAATTTAGATCTCCTGGTAGCGCCATCTTGAAAGGATCGATATCGGAAATAGAACTTAAATGAAGCCCTTTACTAGCAGCATTAAAAAAATTAACTTCAGATTCGCTAGCGGTGGGATAAAATAAGTAAAATCCGACTGGATTGAGATTATCTGAGCGGCGCAAAACTCGCATTCCCTTGGAGTATTGACTGGCAAAAAGCCGGAGGATTTTAGCAATTTTGTGGGGAACGGCGTTAGTGTTTCGGTTCATCCAGTTGTAATTGGTGGCTAATAAATTGGCAACGGGAATCGCGTCGCACCGAGGGTTGAAATCATCTAATTGGAGTTGTACAGGCTTTTGAGGTTCGGCGGCCTCTAAAATTTCTGAAATTGGTTGAATTTGAATTGCCGTAGCGTTACCATCAAAGTGTTTTGCGATTAATCCGAGTGCTGCTAATTTATCTAACATCATTCCGGCGGCGCGATCGCTCCCGCGATCGGAATCGGAGTAAAATAGTTCGGCGGCTTCCCGGTGAGTGCACTGCACTTCTGTTGCTGGCACTTCCAGTTTTGCCAGCGGTGGTTTGAGACGGGGCTGATTTTCCTGAAGCTGTTTAACCAATAAATAAATCCACAGCCTGATAAAGCATTCAGCCCTAGTGCGAGTTACGCCGACTCGTTTCATCAACAGCGACACAGCCGTGCGTCGTTGAGATTGAGCATACCAAACATTTATTTCTTCAAAATCCATTGTAGTTGCCAAGCAGTGAAGGAACTCTACTTACATATTGGCTCAATTACCATAAACTTCACCCTGCTTCAGGTTACTTGTTGCCGCTGTTGCTCAACTTGCCTAATTTCCGGCGACTCTACAAGATAGCGGCTTGCTCCTTGCAAGTTCACTGCTTCACAAACCACAATCAATTTTAGATATTTTCTGGCTTGATTTAACAAACCAACGAACCCGAGTAAATTAGCAACTTTAGAGGTTTACGCCATGTACAGTGCTTATATCAATCGGATGGGAAAATTTTTGCCGGGAGAACCGATTAATAATGATGAGATGGAAGAATATCTCGGCAAAATTGCCTCGCGCCCTTCGAGAGTCAGGCAGCGAATTCTCAACAGCAACGGGATTCAACAGCGCTACTACGCGATCGACAAACAGCAGCAAACACTATATTCTAACAGCCAAATGGCAGCGTTTGCCGTCCGTGACGCGATTTCTCAGTCAAATCTGGAACCAGGGGCGATCGACTTACTGGCCTGCGCTACCACTTTACCAGACTTATTAGTACCGGGATTTGCCAGCACAGTACACGGGGAACTTTCCGAATTGTCTCCCCTAGAAATAGTGTCAACTCAAGGAGTTTGCTGTGCCGGAGTTAGTGCTTTAAATTACGCCGCCTCTCAAATCGAACTCGGCAAAAAACAAACCGCCATTGCTGTCGCTTCCGAATTTCCCTCGCGCCTGTTCAAAAACACCAAATTTGAAGCAAAGACTTCAGTGCAAGCGGGAAAACCCCTGCCTTTCGATACAGAATTTCTCCGTTGGATGCTCTCCGACGGTGCGGGAGCATTGTTGCTCCAAAACCATCCCAGCGCGACAGGAATTAGTTTAAAAATAGAATGGATTGAACTCGTTTCTCACGCCAATGCTTATCCTGTTTGTATGTATTCAGGATTAGCCAACGAAACATCGACTAAAAGCTGGTTGGATTATTCCTCCTACCTCGATGCAGCCACAGCGGGAGCTTTTGACTTGCGGCAAAATATTCGCTTGCTGGACAATGTAATGAAATTAGGCGTTGAAGGTTGGCTGCGGTTGATTAAAGCCGGGAGAGTTTGTCCGCAGGAAATCGACTGGCTGCTGTGCCATTATTCGTCTCACTTTTTCCGGGGGCAAATTGTAGAACTTCTGGAACAAGCAGGCTGCATGATTCCTGAAGAAAAATGGTTTACCAACTTATACACACGGGGAAATACAGGTTGTGCGTCGATTTATTTGATGTTAGAAGAATTGTTCAATTCTGGCAAGTTGCAGCCTGGACAGAAAATCTTTTGTTTCGTGCCAGAAAGCAGCCGCTTTACAACGGCATACATCATGTTAACTGCTGTGGAAAATACCACTACACCTATGACTTCTCAAATTTCTAACTTTCATGAGGTTCCCGAAGCTTCGCCTCTCGAAAGCGTTAAACCCGAACACCCCAACTCTCCGCAAGCTTATTTGTTGCGGGAGTTAGCATGGATTTGGCTGAAGTTCGATCGCGAAATTCGTTCCGTTCCTATTGTCCGCAAATTGTACCGAGGAGAGTTTACAATAGAAGATTATCAAGCTTTGCTGTGCAATCTCCGGCCGCAAGTTGTAGAGGGAGCTCGCTGGATTGCTCGCGCTGCTTCTAACATGATTGACTTTCGCCTGCGATCGACTTTTATCGGCCATGCTCAAGACGAACACCGCGACTATCAAATGCTAGAACAAAATTATGTTTCTGTGGGCGGTGAATTGGCAAAAATTGTGGAATATGATAAGAATATTGGCAGCGAAGCACTATCAGCTTTTATCTTCCACCAAGCATCGCGGGAAAATCCGGTTGATTTAATTGGCAGTATGTTTATTATCGAAGGATTGGGAAATCAGTTGGCGGGAAAGTGGGCAAAACAAATTCAAGAAACTCTCGGTTTACAAGATGAACAAGTATCGTTTTTAGCGTACCATGGAGCTAATGACGAGTCGCATTTAGCCAAACTGGAAAATTTGATTAATGCCGAATGGATGACAGATGATATTGCCCGCCGCATTGTCAAAACCGCTCGCGTCACTGCTCGTTTATATTTGCTGCAATTGGAGGAAATTCGCTAATGCAAAAGCTGCAAAAACAAGATACCGAAAATCTCCCAGATGAGCGAAAAATCCCTTACGCTACCAAACCCTACAACCGCCGAGATCCGAATGTTTGGGATGTGCTGTTTTGCGATCGAGCTATTCCCGTCGATTTAGTCGCAAAAGCATACATGATGCGGGATTTGCGAAACTGGACTCGCAATTATTTACTCATTCCCATCAAAGTAATTGCTAACTTGTTGCTGGCGGTAATTATGACAACAAAGCGCCTGTTGCCATTTCAATTTCGCGCTTACACTTTAATGCACAAATCGGCTGCATTTTTCCTAAATAACTTTGTCTCGCCAGAAGCTTGTTATTTAATTGTCCGACACATCTGCATCGGCTCCAACATTATCAACTTCTTGATAGACAACGGCCCCGACACCCAGATAGAAAAGTCAAAGCTTTATCCGCGCACTGTTAGCGATTTAGCTGACAATGCGTTTCTAGAACACGACTTAATTCTCTATAACTTTGTCTGGGATTACAACCAGTCAATGCTGACAAATCCTAACTGGTTGCAAGTCGTCAAAAAACGGGGAATAAATTATGATAGCATTCAACCAGTAGAAGTTGCCATAGATTTTGAAAAACGCAGATGGCTAAACATTCTGGATTTAGAATCGGCGATCGAATTGTTTAAAGTATTTTATTCTCTGTGTTTGACTAGCGACGAATTTGCGCGAGCTGTTATGTCGCTTCAGTTAGATGAAAACTTTGGAGTGTACGTCAGCGAGATTACCGGAAATTGCGACTGGAATCATGTAATTGTTAACCGCCATCCGCTAGCGCCCAACAGTCCATTTAATGCGGCACGCGACTTGTTTTTGCACGGGATAATTTCGGAATATCTCTATCGGTATTTGGAACTGCAAAAAGAGATGAGAAATGTTTCAAAGTAAGGTGCTTAGGTAAGCACCTTACGAATATAAGTAGCGCGTCCAATAACTTTTTGCGTAAGTCCTGAAGTTTGAAAGAATGGTTAATTTTTAGGTCAAGAATTAATATGAGAACTCAAGCTGCTGCTAGCTGTGCTTCTTCTGCTGCTTGGGGCAAAGTCTGATTTACCACAATCCACTTGCCTGTAATTGGGTCGCGGTAAGTAATAAACGGATTAGATTTTAAAGGTTGACTGCAAGGTTTAGCTGCCATTTCTACACGCTCCCAATAAATGGTATTGAATAACTACTACAACACCATACCTTTAATAATCGGCTGTTTTGCCTAAAATCAGCGTGATTTATACCTCAGCAATATGTGATATTTTAGGTATGCTTTGGTGACATAGAACACTACCTAATGTGATTTAAAACTGCGTTGGCAGTGAGCAGTATCACCAAAAACCTTCCGTAAAAAAAATCTGCCTTCTGGTTTTTACATTCTACCTTTAAGAGGGTCACTATTTTCAGTATACATCTGATATTATTAAGTAAGGTAAAGACGTTTATCAGAGATCCTCTCACAAACTTATGGTGCTATTTGGATTTGGCAAAAAGTCGAGCCTGCCCTCTCCCCAAGAGGCATTACCGGGACGGGCAGAGTCGATGTCGGTACCGGCAACTCACTTTGTTAACGGCAATCCGCTCAAACCTCCCTTTCCAAACGGCATGGAGACTGCGTTGTTTGGCCTGGGCTGTTTTTGGGGAGCGGAACGCAAATTTTGGCAACAAAATGGAGTTTTTTCGACGGCTGTTGGCTACGCAGCCGGGATTACTCCGAATCCTACTTACAACGAAGTTTGCAGCGGGATGACGGGACATAATGAAGTAGTTCTGGTTGTGTTCGATCCCAAAGTAATTAGTTACGAAACGCTGCTCAAAGTTTTTTGGGAAAGTCACAATCCTACTCAAGGAATGCGTCAGGGCAATGATTCTGGTACTCAGTATCGATCGGGCATTTACACGTATTCAGCTACGCAAATGCAGTTAGCTGAAGCTTCGCGAGATGCTTACCAGCAGGCTTTGACTGCGGCCGGTTACGGCAAGATTACTACTGAAATTATTGATGCTCCTGAGTTTTATTACGCAGAAAGCTATCATCAGCAGTATCTTGCTAAAAACCCGAATGGTTATTGCGGTTTGGGTGGTACTAAGGTTTGTTTGCCTGCTATGTCTCAGGCTTAAAACTTGACACAGCTTAGGGATAGGGACACATAGTTCAGGACAAAGCATTGTTGTGTCTTTAAAACATAGATCAGGACACAACAATGTTGTCTCCCTACAAAATATCTGGTGGGGCGGGCTTCTAGCCCGCCATAAAAAGCCGAATATGTTAGTAGTTTTAAAACAGGTAATAAATGCTGACTGCTGTTGTAATTATCAATCTACTAATATCTCTGGTTTGCTTTTATATAGCTGCGAAGGTGTGGAAAATCAGGCGGACGATCGCACGTTTGGAAATTCGGATCGCAGCAATCGAACGCTGTAGCAGCAATATCCTCAGTACGTCGCCGGATTTCCTTTGTAAAAGGCAGCAAGGTACCCGCCAACTACGAGGGCGTTATCAACAACTAGAACTGCAACTGGAACAGGTTCAGCAAGTTTTGGGATTGCTGGGTTTGGGACGGATGCTTTGGTCCAGGCGCAATCGACGTTTGAGGTAAGCTATCCTAAAATTGCCGCCTGTGCTGACTCCCTAGGGTTTTCAACAATATTTCTACCTTTGTAAAGGGCTGCGATCGGGCAAACGTGCCTAAAATTGGTGTATAGAGAGAAGTTATACAAATGTCAACTAAACGTTCAGGATTATTTATTGGCGGTTTGCTTGTGGGTTCTGCGATCGGGGCCGTGACTGGCTTGCTGATGGCACCGCGACCGGGCAAGGAGACGCGGCAGATATTGAAAAAATCGGCTGATGCTTTGCCGGAGTTGGCGGAAGATTTATCGACTAGCGTGCAGTTGCAGGCCGATCGACTTTCTGAAACTGCAATCCGAAATTGGGACGAAACTTTGATTAGACTCAAAGAGGCGATCGCGGCAGGTTTGGAAGCGACTCAGCGGGAACGCCAAACACTGTCGGAAGCTGAAGCTGAAGTGAGTCCCCCGTCGCGGCCTCCCATCCGCTAAATGGCATGAAATTCTCAACCCCCAATCCCAGATTCAAGTGAGCGATCCCATATTTTGGCTAGGACTTTCAATTTTGCTAGTGGCAGTTAGCCTGACTGCTGTTTTAGTGACTTTAATACCTGCGGTGCAAGCGCTGGCCCGGGCGGCCCGCAGCGTGGAAAAGCTCGCTGACACGCTTTCTCGCGAATTTCCCCCCACTTTGGAGGCGATTCGGTTGACGGGGCTGGAAATTAGCGAGTTGACGGATGATGTCAGCGAGGGAGTACAAAGTGCGGGCGAGGTTGTCAAACAGGTCGATCGAAGTATTGGTAGCGCCAAAAAGCAGGCGCAAAATGTGCAGGTAACTACTCGCAGCGTGGTGACTGGGATTAAGGCTGCTTGGAAAACTTTAACTCGCAAGCCACCGATTTCTGGGACAAATCGTCGATCGACAGAGAGATTGTCGCCGAGTCAAAGAAGTGCGATTTCGCTGAGGGATTCGGGTTTGGAGGATAGGTATTCTGGGCTTTACGGTGCGGGTGCGAGTAATGGGGAATCGCCACGGTTGAGGGGTAGTGAGGGTGAGGGTTCGCCGGGGGATGCGGAAGATTTTGAGGAAGTGCGATCGAACGATTCTTGATTGCACCCAATTCCTCATCATCCCTCAACAGCACACCCATCCCACCAGCAAGGATTCTTATCAATAAAATCCATCAAGGCATCATACTTAGGCGAACCCTTTTGTTCCACATATTCCAAAGCCCCCCAACTTCCCCATTTACTAAATGAACTCACATCCACAAAGTGCATGAAAAGACTGCCTCCAGCTTGTTTCCAACTATTGAGTAATTGGGTGTACATATCATACATTTCTGGGCGCCTATTTAATTCCATAAAAAACTTGGTCAGTTTTTCGTTATTCTCAACTCCTTGAATACCTACAATATGTTGACCGCCCTCGTAAACAAATAACTTGAGACCTTTTTTTTTGGCCACATCTAAGTAATACCTAAAGTCATTTTCAACATCGGGCAAACTATCTTTGAAGCCAGGAAGTAGTTCGCCCTCTCTTAATTGCTTAAAAGCTTTACCAAACCCGCCATCTGCGTCATTCAACCAAGACTCTACTGTGCTGACATTTTCTTTACCGCCCAAGTTGCCACTAAAATATCCAGCTATGGCTACGGCATCAATACCGTGTTGATAACAAGGTTTATTGCCCTCAGCCACCCAATAGGAACACTCTAAAGAATAAGTTTCTAACTCTCTCCAGGCTCTTTGAGTTCCTAACACGCAGACAACTCGATTCTTTTGAACCCCAAAGACGCCTTTCCAGATATCGCACATTTGAGCACTACGCATTCCGTGCCATTGCATAAAAGCATCGCCTTTATCTCCCCACCTCGCTTTACCTTGTTTCAAAGCATAATGCGCTTGTGGAAATGACCAATTCCAAACCTCATTAGAATACTCTACATTAAGTTTCAGCTTGGGATCTAAACTATCTTTGACCATTTTAGCAAAGTTAGTCATATATTCATCCGTAGCCTGATGTGGCATATTAAACCAGGGTTCTGCTTGGACTTTGTTAGATAAATTCACCATAACTTCTATGGGAACATTTCCTCTGTAAGCATAGGATATACTCTCTGGTTTAGGTCGGTTTGACCATTCTTTTTGTTCAGAACCATTTGTCCCCATCCAGTCCATAAAACGCAAGACTCTAAATCTTTTAATCTTGTCTATAAACATCGGATTAAATATTTCACCCCTTTGAAAAAGCTGTTCATCTTGGGAGCGAACAACTTTAATATTGCGGATATAGTTCCCTGTTTTATTGGGATCGGTAGCAGTAATTATAATCATTATGCCTCCGCCTTGTGTGGCATCGACATTAATGATATCCCTCCCTGGTTTCGACGCAGCCTCATCTTTTTTGGCATCAAAGCTATATTCGATCGCACCTTCACCCTCATAAGTAACAATATATTGCCCTGAAGGATAGCGATTGGGGATTTCCCTAAGTAATAGCGTACTTACCCTAGTATATTTAGGACCATCTTCGGGGGATGGCAGAGACTTCACCCACCCATTTTCATCAAGGTTTAAAAGATTATACTCCTCTGTATCCCATTCACCTTTACAGTTTGGTTGTCCGCTAACGCATTGAGTTATCCATTGTCTAGAAGATTTGAAAGCATCTAAAAAGGGTAATTGTGTTGACCAGTCAGCAATACCATTAAGCCCAACTCCTAAAGAAGAGCGAGAATTTGATGTATTTTGTACATCTGCCCGCACAGCTACTGTGTTATTTACTTGCCGTACTGGTGTGGGAGCAATATTATTTGTTAAAGCCCAACATCCGGGAATGAAAATAACAAAAATTAATAAACCTAGCACAAAGCCCAGAGCTTTTTTGTTCGATCTGATACTTAATCGAGACATAAATTTGACTAATTTGATTGTTTTAGGTAAAATCGAAGCGGGTGTGGTCAGTTTTAATTTTGATATTTTATCAAAAAGTTTTTTCTCAAACTATCAGCTATAAGATTATTAACATTTTTGCCTCTCTGTGGAGGGGCGAGATCACTTTCTGTCCCCAAGTGCGATCGCCCATCTAATCCTCTTTATCCAAATTTTCTGTTTTCGGAGTTTCTGAAGTTGAGGGGAATTCTAATCTGATGTTAATATCAATTGATATTGTATTTTTCTCAATCACACCTATACCAACTATTTTTACTAATGCTTCTGTAGGTACAGAATTATTTATTTTAAATTCAGGAGAAGACTGAGTTTTATATCCGGCTTCCTGTAGCCGATCGCAAATATTGCGCCAATTTCCTACAGGTTCGTTAGGTACATCTGCGAGTTTTTTAACATATTGGTATAAAGTTTTACATAAATAAACCTCTGCACTTTTGGAAGTCTGAAACAGTTGGCGGGCGATTTCGGCGGGACTGCAACCGGAAAGCAATCCTCGCAGGTAAAGTTTTTCTGTTTCTGTTAGTCCCCTGCGCGATCGAGGAGAGATTTGCCGTTTAGCTTCTGCAAAAGCTTGGTACAGTCTTTCTAAGTCCCAGTGTTTGGCGGCTTCGGCAAATAAGTCTTCTTTTGATGCCATTGTCGGGTGTGTTGAGATGTGGCTAACGATAGCATAACCGAAATTGCTAGCGTTTGTTAGTTGTTTGGTATCGGTAGCTAGTGTAGTATTATACTAAGACTAAAAATATAAGTGTAAATACTTAGATTAACGGGGAGGCGCGATCGCTTCAACTAACGTCAAAGCTAGTATTTGCAAAAGTCAGAGGGCGCTAAGTAAAGTTTTGTAACAAAAAAGCAGTATTTTGCATAAAACTTGCGGACTCAGCCTGATAGATAAATAGAGCTTGAGAAGTACCGCTACTGTTGCGGTTCGTCCGGGCTAAGGGTTCATGAGGGCGATCGGCCGATCGGCTTTTACAACAAACAGTTTATTTAATCTAAGCAAACACAGGGCAAGTCTATGTACTTGTCTCTAATCAACACGAGGGAATAACGTGTCTAATTTTTTCACGCCTGAATTTAATAACGAAAGTGCGATCGGGCCTTGGAATGCCAGCCTAGAACCGACTAAGGCAATTATCCCGCAGCTAGATGCTAACCGCGTCCTAACCGGGGGTGTTGGTCAGGAAGTTAATCTCCCGACTTTAACACCAGAAGCCTATGACAATATCATCTTGCCTGATGCTGCGCTAACCCGGATGGCTAATGGGGCGATCGCGGACTCCAACAGCAGTTTACCGGATAGCTCTGTCGATTTGCTAACAGGCCACGCGATGTCTGAGGTTTATGGGAATTTGAGTAAGTTTGCGGCCGCGCCAGATTTCGTGGCTAAGATGAATTTGGCTTTTGGGGAAAACTGGGATGCTGCGGGTGCGAAAGCCTTAGCTGAAGGATGGTTTCATGGGGATTTTAGCGATATCCCGTCGGTGAAGGTTGTCTCGTCTGCTGAGATTGCTGGGGCGAATGGGGCTTTTGCAGCAGCGACGGATACGATTTATTTATCGAAGGGATTTTTGGCGGGGAATGCAATGAATCCGGGGGCGGTGGCGGATGTGTTGCTGGAAGAGGTAGGGCACTCTGTTGATGCGCGGTTGAATGTTACGGATTCACCGGGAGATGAGGGGGCGATTTTTGGGGCGATCGTTCAGGGGAAGGGGTTGAGTCAGGGTGAGCTTCAGGGGTTGAAGAGTGAGGACGATACTGCGACTGTTCTATTAGATGGACACCAATATCTAGTGGAGAAACAGTTAAACCCAGCAGGTAGCATTGGTTCTTTTTACAACAGAAATCCAGCTATAGCTCAGGCTTTGGGTCAACCTACGGGTGCTGAATACCAATTTGTATCTAGTAAATGGCGACAAAACTTCCAAAACGGTGCAATATTTCACTCAGCCCAGGGTACTTACTCTGTTCGCGGTAGTTTGGGCAGGCATTACCTGAATTTAGGAGGCCAAAATAGTCAGCTAGGCTTACCTACCAGTGAAGAATCTTATGTTGGCAATTGGCGACAAAGTTTTGAGAAGGGCACTCTCGAATGGCTGAATAATGGTACGCCTAGAATCACCATAACACCTGTTGGTGATGGCAATGACACCCTGAATACCGCTCAGGTCTTTAATGCGTGGTTTGGAGAAAACACTGCTGTTGAGAGTACCAATAAAGGAGGCTCTATTGGAGGTAGCGACCTCAACGATTATTATCGGTTTTCCTTGAATAATACCCGTCAAGTTAACCTGACTCTAAATGGTTTACAAGCAGATGCAGAACTGCAACTGCTAGACAAAAATGGTACCTCCATCCAGAGATCTACTAACAGTGGTACCTCCGCCGAATCCATCACGAGAACACTCAATGCAGGCGAATACTTTATTCGAGTTTATCCCTATGGCAATGCCATCACCAACTATCAGGTGAACCTAACGCTTACGACCCTACCAACTCCTAAAGTTGGGAATCCAGATATCGATATCCAACTCTCCTATCCCAAGGGAGGCTTCACTCAATCACAAATGAACCAGATGGAAAAAGCCGCACAAAATTGGGAGAGAATAATCACTAAAGATAAGGCCTCTAGTGGAGTTCTAAAGATTTCAGTTGTTCAGGCTCCAACTGATGTTGCATATTATGTTGCCCAAACCAATCAGGAATCTGCTTCCAGTTCTCGAACTAACTTTTCAGGGCCAAATGTTGACATAAATGGAGTTGATTATCACAATAATATTCGGTTTAACCCCAATCATTTTTCCCGGATGGTAAATAATAATTTGCTAGTTCGGCTAACAATGCATGAAATTGGTCATACTCTAGGTCTTGACCATGAATCTGTTGTAAGCCTGATGAACCACTCGAACTTTGATTCCAAAATGACCGATAGTATGTACAACACTCTAACCGCTCAGGGTTATGGTATTGATCGCAATGTACCGATTAACTGGTCTTGATTAGTTTTTTCATAAGCTAGGCTTAGCTAGGGTTTTTCTTTTTTACTCAGAACGCGATCGCCCTTTTCCCCAAACAACAAAAAGAGCGATCGCCCTTATTTTCCCAAAGCGCGATCGGCTGTCTGCCATCCCAAATCCCTCCTTCGCTGCTACTTTAGCTTGCGTAACTCAGTGTGTCGGCATTTATGAGGACTTGTCAAAGCTCGATCGCCCTTTTTTCCCAAAGTGCGATCGCCCTATAATTTCAGCATGGCAACCACTGTCAAATTCAACAGAGCGATCGGTATAATTAAAAAATCAACATCAAATACAGTCAATTAATGCCATGATTGCTAATTTGCCCATCAAGCTGCCTCACTTACCCAACAGCTTGCCCAGCGAAGGTTCTGTCCGCATTGAGTTGGTCAACGGACTCTTAATATTTAGCGCTTCTATTCAAACCCAGGAACGAATTCAAACTTTAACAGCTCAACAACAAGCATCAAATCTCACTCCCGAAGAACAAACAGAATTGGATGGATATCGAGAATTCATTAGCTATCTAAATTTGGTAAATGAAACCATGAAAAATACTTTTCTATATCCTTTGCGACGCACTGTCATTGGCTATGATGAGCCGTTTGAACCTGCGGTTTCCTTGGAAGATTGGCAAGTGTTAGAATGATTGTACTAGATACTCATATATGGGTTTGGTGGGTTGACGATAACACACGACTGACTCAGAAACATCGGGACTGGATACAACAATATCAATCTCAAGGTTTAGGAATCAGCATCATTTCTTGTTGGGAGGTTGCTAAATTAGTAGAAATGGGAAGACTTACTTTGTCCGTTACAGTTGATGAGTGGTTAAAACAAGCTTTGGCTTATCCCGGAGTGCAGCTACTCGAACTCACCATTCCCTTCATTGTCGAGTCAACTAAACTCACAGGTTTTCACCGCGATCCAGCAGATCAAATCATTGTGGCAACTGCGAGGATTTGCGGGTGTCCCTTACTAACTGCTGATGCAAAAATTCTGGCATATCCTGATGTACAGACTCTTCAGTGACAGGTAAAAAATGCCTTAAGACGAATCTTTAGGTTGCGTTAGGATCGCGAATTAAATAACTTACAATTTTAATTGTTATTGTGGGATGGGCGTCCCGCCCGTCCTTAAAAGACGGGCGGGACG
>NZ_JAUBVE010000078.1:0-31803 GCF_036705715.1 Microcoleus sp. AT3-D2
TACAACAAACTACATTGAAATTTAGTCAGATTTAACTGTAGCATATTCGGGGTTCCAGTTAAGATGCGTTTACCCTGGGCCAGAAAGTGATGCAAGCAATAGAAGTCGATAGTCTCGAGAAAAGCCTGTGTCAGTAATTCAGGTCAACGGAATTGATTTGTACTACAACATTCAAGGTTCCAGCGAAAACGAGTCATTACTGCTGATAGCGGGGTTTGACAGCGACAGTTCAAGTTGGGCTGCAATGATGCGATCGCTAGTTAAGCAGTATCAGGTGATTCGCTTTGATAACCGAGGAGTGGGGCAAAGTGAAGCGCCAGACAGTCCTTACAGTATCAAACAAATGGCGGCTGATGCAGCCGCGCTGTTGGATTACTTGAGCATTTCTCAAGTCCATGTGGCAGGTCATTCAATGGGTGGACAGATTGCTCAAGAACTGGCTTTGGCATATCCAGAAAAAATCCAAAGTTTGATACTTCTCTCATCTTTGGCAAAGGGAGATGAAAAGTTTAATTCACTCATCAAATTGTTTGGCGACTTGACACAGAAATTAGAGGGAACGCTTTATCAGAGGGTGATCTTGCCTTGGCTGTTTACCGATGCGTTTTACTCGATTCCAGAGGTAATGGAACAACTGATCATCTGGATCGAGAATCAACCATTTGCGCCGACACCTCATGGACTGTATCACCAAAGCCGAGCTATTCTTGGCAGTGATACCAGCGATCGCCTTGCAAACATTCATTGCCCTACACTCGTTATGGTTGGCAAAGAAGACCTTCTTACTCCGGTCAGATTTTCGGAGCAACTAGCTCAAGGTATACCCAATGCTGAACTAGCTATCCTCGAGCAAGGTGGTCACGCCTTTGTCGTAGAGTCGGCGGATACTGTAGCGAAGGTCATGCTTGATTTTCTGGCGAAGCATAGACAACGCATCCTAGAATCCACACAGGAATAACTACTGCCCTGTTGCTTGAAGCCGATGGTGTCCAAGCCATCTATCTGCCCCCCTATTCGCGTGAGTTCAACCGCATATAGAAATGCTCGGCTTGGTTGAAAAGTCGAATTCGCAAACAGCTACACCACTTCCATACTTTGCGCGATACGACGGAAACGGAAGCCGTTCTTAAGACAGTGTCCTAATATCTATGGCGACGGCTATATTTGGCAACAAATCTAATTTTGAATTCTTAACTTTTAAGTATTTGAGGATAACCTAATGCTGCTTGGCATAGATTTAGGAACAGGCTCTGCTAAGGCATTGCTCCTAGCGACAGACGGAACGGCTGCTGGTGAAGCATCAAGCTCTTATCCTGTTCGTGCACCCCACCCTGGATGGGCTGAGTCGGAACCAGAAGATTGGTGGTTAGCTGTTGCCTCGGCTGTGAGGAATGCTGTAGGAAATCATGCCGATCGAGTACAGGCGATCGCACTTTCAGGGCAAATGCACGGTGTTGTCCTAGCTTCGGACTCTGGTCAGCCCCTGCGTCCTGCTATCCTCTGGGCAGATACTCGCTCTAGTGCCGCGCTTAACACTTATCATTCGCTCGATGCCGCTATTCTAGAGCGCTTGGGCAACCCGGTTACGGCTGGAATGGCGGGCCCAACTTTGTTGTGGCTGCGAGAACACGAGGCTACTGTCTACAGCGAAGCGCGTTGGGCACTTCAGCCCAAAGATTGGCTGCGGTTAAGGATGACTGGAGAAGTCGCAACCGAACCATCTGATGCTAGCGGTACTTTGCTTTATGATGTGGTGTCGGACAACTGGGCAAGGGAAGCCATTTCAGCGCTGAATCTACGTAGTGATTGGTTGCCAAAAATTATCCCGTCTAGTGCGCTCGCCGGCTACCTAACAATTGTTGCTTCAAAGCATCTTGGCTTAAGAGTTGGCTTACCTGTTATCGCTGGTGCTGCGGATACCGCAGCGGCAGCGCTTGGTAACGGACTACTAGAGCCTGGTTTGGTTCAACTAACCATCGGCACAGGCGCTCAAATCATTACACCTCGATCGCAACCAATTATCGCTCCTCATGGTCGCACCCATCTCTATCGAACCGCCCTACCTAACCAGTGGTACACCCTTGCAGCAATGCAAAATGCCGGGTTAGCGCTTGAGTGGGTGCGAGGTATCCTCGGCTTGAGCTGGCAGGAAGTCTATACTAAAGCGTTTTCTGTTCCCCCAGGATGTGAAGGATTGACATTTTTGCCATACCTCACAGGTGAGCGAACTCCACACCTTGACCCCTATGTACGCGGGGCATGGGTAGGGCTTGGACTTCATCACACACAGGCGCACTTGATGCGGGCAGCTTTAGAGGGAGTTGCTTTTGCCTTGCGACAAGGTTTTGAGGCACTTGAGGCAACAGGTTTTAAAGCCACAGAACTGCGTTTAGCAGGCGGTGGAACCGCAGAAATGCCTTGGAAACAATTACTGACTGATGTATTGAGAATACCCCTCTATGCAACTACAGTTGCTGCTGCTTCCGCGCGGGGTGCTGCTCTACTGGCGGGTATCGGAATTGGCATATACGCAGATGCTAATGACACGAGCAAACTGGCAGCCACACCAACGCTTGCTGCAACTCCCCAATCAGTTGATCCAACCCTAGAAGAGGCTTGGATGCGATATCAATCGCTTTATCCACAGCTTAAAAAAATGTCATAGGAGTTATGCCTCAAGGAGGAAGTGCTATAAGCTATCTACAAATTATTCTTAACCTAAGACTACTTAATATCAGTCAAATAAAAAAACAAAATTTACTAACATAGTAGGTACATATCCCATGAATATAGTAAGTGGAATAAATCTCCCAAAATCACCCGATGCTTCTGGTTTATAAATACAGTGTAATGAATCTGCATCTATAAACTACCAGGAAGATGAAAAAAAAGTTGTCTTAAGTCAGGGTGGTATTGTCTCCTCAAATTCTTACTTCAATTCCTTTTACGAACTATTTTATACTAAATACACCACTCTTAGCTCTATCTACTATGTGCTGAAACTTGAAGGAGATTTCAAAGTTTCTGTTTACAGAGAAGTTAACGGAGAAAACAAAATAGAAATTATTTCTGAACAGAACTTTGAGAAATGTCAATTCTCAGAGCCTGTAAAAATCTTACCAATAAATCTCCTTCAAGATGAAAAGGCTGGCAGAATATATTTTGAAATAACCTGTTCTAGTGAACAGGCTGCATTTCAAGAGGCGTGGATAGCAACTGAGGAAAATAAAACTAGAGAGGTATCGTTAGCAATTACCATTTGCACCTTCAAAAAAGAGACTTATATCAAAAATACATTGACTGCGATTTTTCAAGATGAATTGCTACAAACTAAAAACTTCAAATTATTTGTAGTTGATAATGGTAGAACTTTAGACAAAGCTGATTTCACGCAGCCAAAGCTGAGACTGGTTCCCAATATAAATGCGGGTGGAAGTGGTGGTTTTACTAGAGGGCTAGTTGAAGCTTTAGCGGAAAACGTCTACTCTCATTTTTTGCTGATGGATGATGATATAGAGTTAGAAAGTCAATGTATTTATAGGTTGTTTTCTTTGCATGAGTACGCCAAGACTGATTTAGCAGTAGCTGGCGGACTGCTAAGTTTAGAGAAAAAGCATCTGTTGTATGAAGCAGGAGCAACGTACAACGAAGATTCTAAAACTAGAGGATTTGCGCCTGGGTCATTAACCGCTGCAAATCATAATATAGATCTGCGAAGTTCTAGTTCTCTCAACAGGTTACTGGTGGAAGAACATATAGATTATGGCGGATTTTGGTTTTTCTCTTTTTCTAAAGACGTTGTTGAAAAAATTAAATTACCGCTACCTTTGTTTATCAAGATAGACGACATAGAGTTTTGTTTAAGGATTAATGAGTTGGGTAACAAAATAGTAGCTTTTCCCTCAATGGCTGTCTGGCATCAACCTGCTTCGGCAAAGAAGTTAAATTGGGAAACTTATTATATTAGTAACGATCTAATAACTTATGCCATCCATTATTCGATAGAATATATGGATACAGTTCAGCATTTTACAAAAGTAATACTTGAGTCTTTATCAAGGTTTGATTATAACCATGTAGAAATGGTTATAAAATCTTTTGAAGACTATAGCCATCCTAAATCATTTGTAAATTTCTTACTCCCTCCCCTTAGTAAGGGGAGGGTTGGGGTGGGGTAAAAAATTTACGACTCATTTAGAATTGCTATATATAAAAGGACCAGATTTTATTAAAAACTCTGAGCCAGAAGTCTTGCACTTAAACATTATAAAGCTTAGTAAAAGCTATAATGACCAAAATCCGATAGAAGATAAATTAGCTGCTACTAACCTTTTGACTAGGTGGTTTAAAGTTGCTGCTGAAAGTAGTATTGAATGGTCATCGGTAAGTAGAGAATGGAAAAATGCTTCAAAGGAAATGACATCTACTATATTTTGGCAGCAATACCTTGGGCTAAAGAACTAGAATTGAGAGCCTCCATTGGTTGATGGTTGACAGCTTCGACCGCCAGCAACTCAACGATTCACAACAAAAGCGCCTTGGGATTAATGGTGGTAGTTGACACTGCCCCGTCATATCGATTCCGGTTGCACCGTCGCTGCTTGTTGACTGTTGACTGTTGACTGTTGACTGATGACTGATGACTAATGACTGTAGAAGGAGGGGTCAAAAAAATGAAAATTGCGCGAATTATTTGTTGGCAGCTTAATTCGACTTTACGCCCTTAGAAAACCAGTTTTTTAGATGTTGAGGATTAATTAAATAAGCGTGCGAAGTGCGACCCGGATTTGGTATCAGATGGAAAGAACTTGAGTTAAATGATGACATAATCTTCGCCCAAAACAGCTTGACTGACCTGTGGTTCCGGCTCTACTGGGTCGCTGTAATGAGTGTCAATGTGTCTGATAAAACTTTCCCGATAAGCTTTCAGATGCGAGTTAAGTGCTTCGATATCCTGCTGCCCGGTCGCGAAACTGCTATCTCTTCTAAATTGACCAGATTCCTTAACAAAAGCCATGTCAACTTGCCACAAAGCTGTATCAGTCGGGCGATATGCCAAATCAACAATATCGTAAGTTGCGAAGCCTTGGGACTTCATAAAACTCATTACATCATACATCTGACCGAACAAAGTAACTTCTACAATTACATATTCAGTCTGCTGCAAAATCTCAGTTGCTCCAGCTAAAACATCTAATTCCTGTCCGTCTACATCGACTTTAATTAAATACGGCCCTGATAAGTTTCTTTCCCTGCATATTCCATCGAGGGTAATTGCTGGTATGTTTCTCAAATAAGGATTGCTGCTGTCAGTAACGCGATTTTCAGAAAGTGAAGAATGCACCATACCGGGACTGACGTTTAGGGTGAAAACTCCCGATTCTTTGGTGGCTGCTGCAATAATGTATTCTGCACTTTTGAGATGGCGGCAAATTTTGGCAAGGTAAGGTTCATTTTCGGCGATTGGTTCAATTAGCAAATGTCGCGCATCGGGGAAAGTTTCGTAAAGGTTAAAAGTTCCCAATGCCGCACCGACATCAATCACAGTTTTTGGTTCAAAACCTAAGTTTTTAGCCAGCAGCAAGCTCCCGGACATCGAGTTTCTGAGAATTCCTGTTTGTTGTTGGCTCACAATTTTTTCCTGATTTCAATGTGGATAAACTTAATATTATGTCTCGCAGCAGAGTTATTGTATGTCCGAAGAGAGAAACGAAGCAATCGCCGAGGTTTGCGATTGCTTCGTTTCAGGTTGCAATCACAGAAATAGGTTTTAACTCAGATGTTGCACCATTGTCAATAAGCTTTTTATAAACAGGCTTTCGGGCCTGTTCCACAATATATAGTAAATTTTCTTGTGGAACAGGCTTTCCGGCCTGTTCTTGAGAATGGTGCAAGATGTGACTTTCAATGCAACCTCCTACTATTTTGCGGATTTCTGCGCCTTGTTTTCCGGTTCGACAGATTGCAAAGCTTGGTCGAGAATGGCCCGCGCTTCTTCGGCTTTGCTTCTAGCTTCTCGATAGCGGACGTTAGCTTGAGCAAAGTTTTTTAGAACCTTGAAACCATCTTTCAAACGACCAATTTCCTCGGCACTCACAGCCTCATCTGTAAACAAAATGTCGATCGCCGCCCGGATTTTGAGTGCTTCTTCGCGGGATTCCATTACTTTCAATTTGAGACTTGCCAAGTTGCTCAAAATCTGGACGGCTTCAGTAATCGCGTCCTCGCCGTCAGACGCAGCATCTTCGATATCCTTAACTTCAACAAACTGCTTGGGCCCAAATCCCTCCACGAGTTCCGTAGGCAGCTTGCCCTCATCCATGAGATCCATCAGCCGATCCATCGCTTCTTCCCGGGCTTTGGCTGAATCTTTCCCCTTGACAGTTAAAATAATTTCGGGGCTTTGAGGAAGTGTATAGCGAACCATATTTTGACAGCCTGTGCGCGAAAACAATTGAATGATATTTTATCTTTATTCGATCGCCAGTTGCAGCTATCAATCTGCTCCATTACCAACCGCTTGCCAAAACTTCACACATATACACTCAAAAGGAACCCTCGACAATGAAAGATAAATTTCTTAACTTGCTTAACTTGCTTTTAGTAGCTGATGTGTTTTTCGTCTTTGCCATTTTTGGGTGGTTTGTGATCGCAGTAGCGGGTCGATCAACTGGCGTGAATCTCGGTTTTGATTTGTGGTATAGTCTCTGGCAGCCCGTATTTAATCCCGCCCTGGGAATTCTTATGGGCGGTGCTATTCTCAGCGGTATAATTAACCAAGTTTCTAAACGCCTCAATCCCAAGTAAAATTGATGTTTTGTTGGAGACGGTGATTGGTGATGCTACTTAGTGGGCGATCGAACTTGTGGAATGCGTCAGAGATGAGGCACTCAATTAGGTCGATGAAGCTTGAAAATACATAAGTAGTCAAAAACGAGTGAAACGCTCCCCAAAGGAGCGATATCTTATGAAAGCCATCACAAAAGTTATGATAGCTTTACATTCTGTTACAGGGTAAAGTTTATTTTCGCTTGGCTATTTACGTCGAAAATAAAGATTGGACGATCGGGATCTAAAAGTATCAACTCATATTCGGATTAACAAAAGTCGGGCAATTATGGGAGAACAAAAATGTATCGGTATCCTCACTAGCGGGGGTGACTGTGCAGGCTTAAACGCAGTTATTCGAGCCGTTGTCCACCGCGCAACGGGAACTTACAATTGGAAAGTGATGGGCATTCGTCAAGCCACGAAGGGATTGATGAGTCGTCCCCCTCAAGCAATTCCCTTGGATATTGAGAAAGTAGACTCGTGGCTCACCATTGGCGGTACGATGCTAGGCACGACAAATGAGGGCAATCCTTTTGCCTTCCCGATGTCAGATGGGACTCTACGCGATCGTTCTGACGACATTATCGAAGGCTATCATCAACTAGGTTTGGATGCCTTAATTGGCATTGGTGGCGACGGCAGTCTCGCCATTCTCAGGAAGATTGCTCAACACGGCAATTTGAATTTAGTTGCTATTCCTAAAACTATTGATAATGATGTCGGAATTACCGAGCGTTCCATCGGTTTTGATACTGCGGTCAATATTGCGACTGAAGCACTCGATCGCTTGCATTTTACTGCGGCCAGTCACAGTCGCGTCATAATTGTTGAAGTCATGGGACGCGACGCTGGACATATTGCGATCAGTGCCGGAATTTCTGGGGGAGCTGATATAATTCTGATTCCCGAAATCCCTTACAAAATTTCCAATATCTGTGCCCAAATCCAAGAACGCCAAGACCGGGGAAAAAACTACTGTTTAATTATAGTAGCGGAGGCAGTTCGCACTGAAGAAGGCGAGTTAGTAATGCACACAAATCGCTTAGGTCAAAGTCGATTAGGCGGAATTGGTCAGTATTTAGCTGATACAATCTCTGAGTGCAGCGGTGCAGAAACTCGCGTCACTGTTTTGGGACATATTCAACGCGGAGGAACTCCTTCATCGCTAGAAAGATTAATTGCTTCGGCTTTTGGCGTCGCAGCAGTTGATTTAATTGCCGAAGAGAAATACGACTGCATGGTATCTTGGCAAAAGCGGGAAGTTGTGAGCGTTCCTCTGGAAGATGCGATCGCCAAATACAGACCTGTAGAGTTCAATGGTACTCTGGTTAAAACGGCCCGTGGTTTAGGGATTTGTCTGGGAGACTAAACAATTACCCGTCTGATTTCTCAAAGGTTTAGTCGGGGACGCACTCAGAACCACGAAACTGGGTTTTTCAACCGAGACTTAGGGTTTTAAGCCAGTGTATTGTCGTAAAAAACCAAGGTGATGACCGTCTGTGCTTCCAGGACTAAGATTAACCTGGAAGCAGTGACGTTTCAACTATATTAGTGTAACTTGCAATCAGTTCCGAGCGAGTATCGACCCAGAGTGCGATCGCACTCGGAACTACAAAATACCGCAACAAGTGGAAAGGTGAGAAATTGGCACCATTTACTGCACAAATTAGAGTGCGCCATTACGAAATGGACGCCCTCGGTCACGTAAATAATGCTGTCTACCAGCATTATTTAGAACACGCTGCGATCGAACATTTAGAACACTTGGGATTTACACTGGATCGCTACCGGGAATTGGGCGGCGTCTTTGTAATGCGACGGATAGAGATTGACTATTTGCGATCGGCAGCCGCGGGCGATCGATTGGAGATATCCACTTGGATCGAACAAATGCGCGGCCCGCGCGCTGTCCGCCGCTACGAAATTCGCTTAGCTGGAAGTGACGAAATCTTGTTAAAAGCAGAGGCGCTTTGGGTTTGGGTTGAAGTTACCACCATGCGCCCGCGAGCAATTCCCAAACAAATAATTGATATTTTTGAATCACAATCTCAAGCATTACCAACATAGAGAAAAAATAACTATTATATTTGCAAAATCCTGTAAAAATATATTGGTTTGTAGTGAGAACTTCAGTCCCCTATTCCCCGTTTGTAGAAGTGCAAAAAGTTGATTGTCGCCAAGACAGCAAATTCCGATCGCAAAAAGTCGGATCGCCCGCCTGCCAGTTTGGATGCCGCAGAGGTACGATGGAATATAGGGAGGGAGGCCAAGCCGGCGAAGGTTAAGCTTGGTGACAATACCCACAGGAAGGAAAAAATGACACTTAACTTGCGGCGACCGATTTTAATAGGCGGAATAGGACTTTCAGCAGCGCTGTGGCTGCTGGAAACTCTACAGCATTCGGGTTCAGAAATGGGCGAAACGGCACTCATCGGCTTGGCTGCTGCCGGTGCGGGGTATTGGTGGTGGAAACAACAATCCCCCAAACTCGAACTCGCACTCCCGCAACCCCTGGCGAACCGGGAAGCAGCCGAAAAAGCGATCGCGACTTCCGAAGCAGCCATTAAATTGCTGGCTTCAGAAGCTCAAAACTCCGCAGATCCTGCTAATCTAACAGCAAAGCTCGATCGGCTCAGAACCGAATTAGACAGACAAGATTTGCGGATTACCGTAACTGGCGGTAAAGCTGTCGGCAAAACTGCCTTAATTCAAGTTTTAAATTCTAATTGGGCATCTCAATACCCGCAAAAGCTTAGTTTACAAGAAACAGCAGCGCTGTTTGCTAATACAAATGCCGATGCCAAAATCGGCGGTGATTTAGTGCTGTTTGTAACAGCGGGCGATATCACCGATTCCGAATTTAAAACATTATCTCAGCTAGCTTCGGCAGGTCAGCGCGTGCTGCTAGTCTGGAACAAACAAGACCAATATTTGCCAGAACAGCAGTCGCAGGTTTTGAACTCTTTGCAGCAGAAAATGCAAGGAATATTGGGGACAGAAGAGATAATTGCGATCGCAGCTTCTCCCAATTCTATTAAAGTGCGCCGCCACCAAGCGGACGGCACAGTTCAAGAACGGATCGAAAATCAAATCTCTCAACTCGACGGGCTGACGGAAAGATTGACTAAAATCTTAACTGAAGAACGGCAACAGTTGGTCTGGGCGAGTGCAGTGCGCGAGGCTGCAAGTATCAAGCTAGAGGCAAAAACCTTATTAAATGCGGTCAGGCGCGATCGGGCAATTCCCATTATCGAACAATATCAGTACATCGCCGCCGCCGCCGTTTTTACTAATCCGGTTCCAGCTTTAGACTTGCTAGCAACAACCGCCATCAGCACCCAACTCGTAATCGATCTCGGCGCTATCTACCAGCAAAAGTTTTCCTTAGAGCAAGCTAAGACGGTAGCGGCAACTTTGGCGAGTCAAATGTTTAAATTGGGATTAGTAGAACTGTCTACTCAAACTATTTCTGGACTGCTCAAAAGCAATGCTGTCACCTACGTAGCAGGAGGCGCGGTGCAGGGAATTAGTGCAGCATATTTTACCAGAATTGCGGGACTGAGTTTAATTGAATATTTCCAAAGTCGAGAAGTGGAGAATGCTGGAATAGGCTTTTTAAATATCGACCAGTTGACTAAAACTTTGCAAGCAGTATTTATGCAAAATCAGCAAGTTTCCTTCTTGCAATCTTTCGTCAATCAAGTGGCGAGTCGCCTTTCATCTCAGGTATCTGGGCCCGAAATTGTTAAGTCGGTGGCCAATTAGAAGTAGTCCAGCATCTGATGTTGTTAAATTCGGTTGAGATCCCATGATATCGGTAGAGACACGGCACTGCCGTGTCCTAGCCGCAGCCCCTTAATAAACCGTAAATTCAGCGGCAAATTAGAAGTAGTCCAGCATCTGATATTAAATTCGGTCAATCGCCTAGGATATCTGATATTAAATCCGGTAGATCGCCCACGATATCCGTAGGGACACGGCAGTGCCGTGTCCCTACCTAATTCCCCAATAAAAAATTATAATTTTATGAAAAATTGTATTAAAATAAGAAATAGGATTTATGATTCGACGATCAATTATACCTGCTTAAAATATACCTGCTTAAAAAAGCCGATCGCCAATGGCTGACAATTCTATTCAAGAAAATCGCTTATCCCTTGCCCGCGCCAGTTTGCGCGAAGCCCTGGCGCGCTATTCCCACCTGCGCCAAGGCAAAAAAAACTCGAATAATACAGAATTAGAAGCGGCGCTGCAATATCAGTTAGATATCTTAACTTCCACCTCAGAAAAACTAGACCACAACATAATCCGCATTGCTACTTTCGGCTTAGTCAGCCGCGGCAAGTCAGCCGTATTAAACGCGCTTTTAGGTCACAAAATTCTGCAAACAGGGCCTCTCAACGGCGTGACTCAGTGGCCGCGTTCCGTGCGCTGGAGTGTGCCTTTATCCTTCCTTGACAGCGACGAATCGCCCCAACCCCCCCTTGGCAAGGGGGGGAAAGAAGGGGTGCAAGTAGAATTAATCGATACTCCCGGACTTGATGAAGTTGGTGGCGAAGTGCGCGGCGAAATGGCGAAACAAGTAACTCGCCAAGCTGACTTAATTCTGTTTGTCGTTGCAGGCGATATCACCCGCACTGAATATCAAGCACTGTGCGAATTGCAAACAGCTCAAAAACCGGTGATTTTAGTTTTTAATAAAATTGACCTGTATCCAGAATTAGACAGAAAAGCTATTTACCAAAGTTTGCAAGCGCTGGGAAATTCTGAAGAGTTAGCAGCCGCTGCGGTAACAGAGGAAACAGATAGCGAAAATTTGTCCGATCGCCCAAACAACCCATCTGATAAATCTACTGTAAAATCACCGCCTAAAACTGCCAAATCTTTAGAAATAGTCATGGTAGCAGCCGAACCAGCGCCGGTGCAAGTGCGGGTGGAATGGTCAGACGGAAGAGTCACTAACGAATGGGAGTCGCCGCCCGCGCAGATAGACGAACTCAAACATAAAATTCTCACAATTCTTAACAGAGAAGGTCGATCGCTCCTCGCTTTAAATGCTTTAGTTGAAGCTAGAGATGCCGAAGCAAACATTGCCCGTCACGTTCTCAAATTGCGACAAACAGAAGCCGAAGATTTAATCTGGCAATTTGCAAAATATAAAGCTTTGGCTGTGGGTTTAAATCCAGTGGCATTCTTGGATGTAATGGGAGCAAGTGTCGCAGATTTAGCCTTAATTCGCTCTTTATCCAGACTTTACGGTTTACCTATGACTGGTTACGAAGCGGGGAAACTTTGGCAGACTATTTTCTCCAGTGCTGGCGGCGTACTTTTGGGAGAATTGGGTAGCAGTTTTCTGTTGGGATTTGGCAAAAGTGCGGCGGCTGCGGCCCCGCACATCGGCTTTTCTACTTTTGCCGGAGTTGCTGTCACTCAAGCTAGTCTAGCAGCTTACGGAACCTACGCTGTCGGTCGCGCCGCCCAAGTTTACTTAGAAAAAGGCTGCACCTGGGGCCCCTTGGGACAAGATACGGTAATTCAAGAAATTCTCGCCACCATCGAGCGTAATACAATTATCGATCGCTTGCAGCAAGAGTTTAAAATATGACACAAACAACAGCCATTACTTAAATCATTCAAACTTTAGCAGATGTTGAATCTCGATTCAATATTACGCGAACTGAATCGGAGGGATTTTTCCCAGAATGGTATACAGATTTACCCGAAATTACAGAAGTCGATAAAGCCGCTCTCAATTTAATTCGGCGGCGATATCTTTATCATTTAAATGATGAAGCCTTATACCATTTTTTTAAAGATGTGATAGAGATAAAGGGTAGTGATAAATATGTAGTGATTAGATATTCATTTGCTCAAAACATAGTTGTAATGATGAATAAAATACCAAATAGCACCAATATGCTTTTCTAAATTTTTAGAAAATGAAAGACTCTTTCTTACGATCCGAGAAACACGTTGGCGCAAAGTATTATTAAATCTTTCAATGTGATTAGTTTTTCCACTGTTTTTACCAACTGGCTCATGGCGTAGCGAAGGAAAAATACAAGCATAAGCCTGCCAAAAATCTGTATAGCAAACAGCACATTGTCGATATACAGGAGGTAGAGAATTCCATAATTGTTTTGCTCCTTCTTCGCTACGATCGCCAATATAAAGACCAATAATTTCTCTGGTTTCTCTATCCATTGCTAACCACACCTATTGCTTATTTTCTTTGCAATCTACAAATGACCACAGTTCATGACATTCAACATTCAATCTGACTTTTTTTTTAGGTTTAACCTTTACTGTGCGTTCGATTGAGGCATATTTATTATTTACGTAATCCTGTAACCATTTTTGAGAAACACCCGTGCTTCTAGCTATACCAGCCAAATAAATATTCTCCAAAAGAAGTCGATCTATTAAATCTTTTGTTGTTGAGCTAATTACTTTGTTGGTCGGATTTTCGACAAATTGGCGACCGCAACTTTGACATTTGTATTTTGGCTTTTTATTATGAATTCTACCATTTTTAACTATGTGATTTGAACCACAATCAGGGCTGTCTGGGCGTAAAAATAGCATATTACATGACTAAACTAATGTTGGCAGAGAGCAAGGATTCCAGCAATAGTTACTTAGGATAGCATAAGTGTAACTAAATCTACATTTGAGCGCGTAAACAAATATTAAAATCACAAATTTTGATTGTGTTATTTATAAAATAATCCTATGTATTCAATTACTGTAATTAAACTTCACTACATATTTATTACTACCCCCAATTTTTTTCCCATAATTATGCTGCATCTTTACTCCCTCTGGGTTTGGGGTGGCTTGTCACCCCTCCAGATGTGGAACATCTGATGAAACACGCGCAAAAATAATGAAAAACCCGGTTTCTTTAAGAAGCCGAGTTTTTACGTATTCTATTGTTTATTTAAACTACTTAACTTCAGCCGATCGCCGACTGTTAGGTGATTCGTAGTAAACTCCAGAACCTGTATCGGAGACAAAATGACAATCCCAGTAAGAGCGAATAAAGCTCTTCCAAATTGGCTCGGTTGACTTGCGATAATAATCGCCCAACACTGGTTTAATTGCTTCCGTTGCCTCCTTCAAGTGATAGTGCGGCATGGTTGAGAAAATGTGGTGGGCTACGTGGGTGCCGATATCGTGATGGATGGAATTGATGATTCCGTAGTCGCGATCGATCGTAGACAATGCACCTTTCAAGAAAGACCAATCTTTACCGCGATACCAAGGAATGTCGGCTTCTGTGTGGTGCAGGAATGTTACCAAATCCAGCCACATCACAAACACTACATAGGGAACCAAGTAGAACTTGAGTAAAAACAGCCAACCAAACTGATAGGTTAGGGCGCCTAAAAAGCCTACCATCAGTACCAAGGATGCGGAACTCGTCAACACATCCCATTTTTCGGACGGACGGAAAATCGGGCTACCGGGCATGAAGTGAGAACCTACCCGATCGGGCGATCGGCGAAATAGATAAATTGGGTAGGCAAATAACATCAAATAAAAGCGTCCCAGCTTTTCGTACCAAGGCATTTGATTGTATTTGCTCTCCGATACCGGATACCAGCTTTCATCGTTATCTAAGCTGCCTGTATTTGCGTGGTGGGTTCTGTGACTAATCCGCCAACCGTGGAAGGGCACAAGAATTGGAGCGTGGGAGAGGTGTCCGATCAGGTTGTTGAGCCATTTGCTCTTAGAAAATGAACCGTGTCCGCAGTCGTGGCCCACTACAAACAATGCCCAAAACATGGTTCCCTGCATCAACCAAAAGATTGGGTAAAAGAGCCAGGAATCGAGGGTGTAGGCGATCGCATACAAACCTGCGATAATTCCAAGATCTAAAAAGAAATAAGCCAGAGATCTCCATGCCGAGGGTTCAAAACAGTGGGCTGGAATAGCTGCCTTGATATCAGCAAGAGTAAAAGGTAACTCTGTTGTACGAGAGGATGAGCCTGGATTGCTCGCGGGATTGAGAACAGTATTTGATTGCACGAAGTTTCCGATTTAAGCTGACTTGAGAAACCGCATTCCGCCTTCTTTTAACAGTCACTTTCGGCTCGCAAGGAGCCATATTTTTTACTCTGCAAGGGTTTCTAAAGTTCTTTAGTTCGCATGAACCGCCCATCCGCAATTCTCAAGCAAGCAAGTTGGCTTGGGGAATACTTGTATGGGAAAAATTAGTGCGATCGACCCTGTTATCTGAAAAAATCTCATGTGCCCGTTGTTGGTGCGAAATGCGACTTCAATCTGAGAGTGGACATCTGGAGGAACTACCTCCAGTCTGCAGGTAGCATACAGCGTTTCGAGCATAAATTGTGAACGAGAGTGTAGGGAAAAACCATCGATTTTAGATTGGCGATTTTAGATTCAAGCACAAATCTCAAATCTGTAATCTCCAATCTCCAATCGAAGTGTTGGGTTTCACGCAAGTTCTACCCAAGCGACTGTTCACTACAGTTCACCAATTCTGCAAGAATTGCTAAAGCTAAGTTAATGTAACATTTCTACACACATTCTGGCAATGAATTACCAGAAAAACTTGAAAATCCATAAATTGCGGAAAGTGACGGGCGATCGCTTTCTCGCTTTTTGATTTTCTAGGTTCCAGCTTTTTCTAATATGAGCTTAGACCGTTTTACCACTTCTGGAACGTCGATCGGATAATCACCAGTGAAACACGCCGAACAAAAACTCATCGGGTCTTCGTTAGTCGCCTTCAGCATTCCATCCCAACTCAAGAAAGCCAAGGAATCTACCCCAATTTGGGCGCCGATTTCTGCGACTGACTTAGTAGCAGCAATCAACTGATCTTGATTGTCGGTGTCGATCCCGTAGAAACACGGATGAGTCACCGGCGGCGAGGAAATTCTCATGTGAACGGCTGTTGCACCCGCATCCCGCAAGGCTTTGACAATTTTGCGACTGGTAGTACCACGCACGATCGAATCATCGATAATAATTACTCGCTTTCCTTCCAAGACATCTTTGAGAGGGTTGAGTTTCATACGGATTCCTGACTCCCGCATTGTCTGAGTCGGTTGAATAAAAGTGCGTCCCACGTAGCGGTTTTTAATCAATCCTTCGGCGTAAGGAATGCCGGAAGCTTGAGAAAAGCCGATCGCCGCCGGGATTCCAGAATCGGGAACGCCGATGACTATATCAGCATCAGCCGGAGATTCTGCTGCCAACAAACGCCCGATCCGCAGCCGGTAGCTGTACAAACTTTCACCTTCCATCTGGCTGTCGGGTCGAGCAAAATAGATCATTTCAAAGATGCAAAGTTTGCGCTTCTGCTGCTGACTCCAGTGGAAGGAAGCCATACCTTCCTCTGTAATCCAAACTAATTCTCCCGGTTCTACGTCCCGCAAAAATTCAGCACCGATAATATCCAAGCCACAAGTTTCCGATGCTAAAACGTATCGTACCGGAGTTGTGGGGAGGATGCCAATTACCAGCGGGCGGACGCCATGCGGGTCCCGGACTCCCATCACGCCTTTGGGGGTAGCGATCGTCAAACTAAAGGCTCCTTGGCACATAGCAAACGCACTGATCGCTGCTTCCAGCCAGTCTTTGCCCTTGTCTACCTCGGAGCCGATCGCCACTGCGATCGCCTCTGAATCCGTCGTGCTGACAAACTCGCACTTCCGAGACAGCAATTCTTCCCGCAATTCTTTAGTATTTACAAGATTCCCGTTATGCGCTAAGGCGAGACTTCCCAAACGGGTTTCTACGACAACAGGTTGAGCGTTGACAACCCGCGACGAGCCGGTAGTAGAGTAGCGAGTGTGGCCTACGGCTAAGTTACCCGGCAAGTGACCTAAACTCGATTCGTTAAAGACTTGGGAAACCAGTCCCATATCTTTGTGCAGGTGGACTGTTTCACCGTCAAAGGTGGCAATTCCTGCTGATTCCTGACCGCGGTGCTGCAAGGCATACAAACCGAAGTACGTCAACTTGGCTACATCTTCACCCGGTGCGTAGATACCAAAAACGCCGCAAGCTTCCTCGGGCTTGTCGGGTTTACTAGAATGCTCGTCAGCCGCGAAGGAATGGTTGGGAATCATAGATGGGTGGGTTCCTAATGGGGAAGGTGGTTTAGGGGGACAGTTTCAGCGGGAAATCTTGTTTGCGAAAGCGTCGCATAACTTAACATTCCCTTAATCTTGCCACGGATCTGTCATTATTTCCAAATCGTGTAGCATTTCAGACAGAAGCGATGCGGCGTTTAATGGCATTGTAGTATCGATCGCCCCCTGATCCTATATTAACCTTGATTAACTGCGGGCGAGGGATTCGGCGATTGAAAAATACTGTTGGCGAATTTGCCAAGGGTGTTACCCCTCACATCTGGAATGCAGCATTTGGGTTCACTCTTGGTAGTTAATAGCTATATGGTTAATTAAATATTTACTCCAGAGCCACTATTTTTAGGGTGAGGGGTGAAACCATTTTTAAATTCGCCAGCAGTCTCTTAAAATCGCCGAGTCTTAAAAGAAGATGCCTCGCGGGAGACTTACTGTACAGAAGCGAAAACCGGAAACTACGCGGAAACCAAAGCCACACGAAAACCGATGTCTGAGTAACGATCGCCCGCCAAATTGCTAAGACGATACGCACTGCGACAATTCACCGCAGTGTCCTTCCAGGAACCGCCACACCGCAGCCGGCGATCGTTTCGATCGTTGTCGAGATGACTGCACCATTCCCAAACATTTCCGTGCATATCATAAAGTCCAAAAGCATTGGGTGAAAAATTCCCGACATCAGTTGTTTGTTTGCGGTAAAGTCCCTTCGATGCCCCAGCATAGGGATTATTGCCATTATAATTAACTAAATCCGGGGTAATTGTTTCACCAAAATAGAAAGGTGTTTTAGTTCCGGCGCGGCAAGCATATTCCCATTCCGCTTCTGAAGGTAAGCGATAACTCTTGCCTGTTTTTTTAGAAAGCCGCTTGCAGAATTCCACAGCGTCATTCCAGCTTACTTTTTCGACAGGAAGTTTCGCACCTTTGAACTCAGAAGGGTTATTTCCCATCACCGCTTGGTATTGTTCTTGAGTTATCTCATATTTACCCATAAAAAAAGCAGGGATATTCACGGTACGCTGCGGCCCTTCATAGCTACTTCGTCCGGCTTCCGTATCGGGCGAACCCATCACGAAACTGCCGCCAGGAATTGCTACCATGTCTAGAGTAATACCATCCCCCATATTTTCTATAAAAGCCTGTGCTTTTCCTTGACGGCGGTTAGCGATTTGCCCCGTTGAGTTGACTGTCACTGTTTCAAAAGTAAAGCTTTTTAAAGCATTGGAAGATGGCTTAGGTTGTGGAGTTTCGGGTGCGGGTTTTGGAGATGGTTTGGGCGATGAACTTTTGGCTGTAGTTTTTGGAGATGATTTTTGAGCTGATGATTTAGGAGATGTGGCCGCCTTGTTAGATGAAGGTGGAAGATTTGGTGAAGATGAAGAAGTTTTGTTGTTCAATAAACTTTGACCCAGCACAGCTAATGCAAATCCTCCCCCAGCAAAACCCGCTAATTGCAAGAAACCTCGCCTTGTGGTGTTAGTTGGTAACGGCAAAGAGTGCTGTGGAATCACAGGAATTGTGGGAATTGGTATCGGTGCGGGAGATTGTCTTGACTGACCTTGAAAATCTATTAAAACTTCCTCGGCTGATTGATAGCGCTGCTGCATATCTTTTGCCAACAACTTAGATAAAATCAATTCCAATCCCTTGTCTATGGGAGTTTTCAAATGTTGCTGCCAATTTCCAGTCCAGCTATAACCGTGTTCCGTCCACAAACCATAAGGATGTACCCCCGTCAGTAGATGAAAAGCCGTCGCCCCCAAGCTAAACAAATCGCTGGCTGCATAAGCTTCACCCCCTTGCATTTGTTCAAGCGGTGCATAACCATGCGAACCAATTTGCGTTCCCTGTCGCGATATCACTGTTCCAGACAACTGTTTGGAAACTCCGAAATCAATCAGCATTAACAAACCGTCGCTGCGACGGCGCATAATATTCTCAGGCTTGATATCTCGATGAATAATTTTTTGTTCGTGAATAAAGTTGAGAACAGGTAAAAGTTCGAGTAATAGTTGCTTAACTTGGCTTTCTTGCAAAATTCCCTGATTTTGGAAAAGCGTCAACAAATTATCCCCATCCACAAACTGTTGTACGAGATACAAATATTTGTTGTCTTCAAAGTAGGCATCAAGGGAGGGAATTTGGGGATGTTGTCCTAGCTGTTGCAGTTGTCTAGCTTCTAGCTGAAATAATTCTACCGCTTTGTTAATCGCCCAAGTTCCCTGGACATCGGGTGCTAATTGTTTAACGACACAGCGTTGATTTAGTCTATCAATATCTTCTGCTAAATAGGTTCTGCCGAAGCCACCTTGACCGAGGAGTTTGATCATGCGGAAACGATTTCGCAGGATGGGTACGAGTTGAATACCGCAACTAATGCAATATGTTTGTCCGTCCGGGTTTTGAGGATTGGGGCAGTCGGGATTGATACAGCAAATCATTTATTTTAGGAATGATATTGTTTATATTATATAGTGTCTAAGAACCCCGACTTCTGTTATAGGTTTTTCTAAGAATCGTGAATTTTGTAAGAAGTTGGGGTTATTGCGCGTGTTTTAAACCCGGAGATCCCCCCTAGCCCCCCTTAAGAAGGGGGGGACAAGAACACTCAAAGTCCCCCTTCTTAAGGGGGATTTAGGGGGATCGAAACTTCAGGTTGTCAGACAGATGCAATCCGACGCTCGATCGCATTATAGAACCGATCGCCCATCTCACCCATCGCAACCTCAATTAACACTTGATTGTCAGCAGTCACAACCCGCAAAGGTGATTCAGCACAGCAAACTACACCAATTTTCTGCCACATTTTGGTCAAATGTTCTTGCAGGTAAGCTTCCCAAATTTCTTGATTTTTCGGTGCGACTGAAACTACAATGCAGTTGCCCATTTCACCAAACAAAATTTCATCCCAGCGGCCGACCTTTTCCGAATTGAAACTGAGATGAATTTCTGCACCCATTTTAGCAGAAATACAAGATTCCGCGAGGGCGATCGCAATTCCACCTTCCGCACAATCATGGGCAGAACCTACCCAACCTTGCCGAATTCCATCGCGACAAACCGATTGCACTTTTCTTTCTAACTCAAAATCTATCCTTGGGGGTTTCCCAGCTACAATCCCGTGAATTGCCGCTAAATATTCCGAACCTCCCAAAGTAGGAGAAGTTGCGATTTTTGAGCTTTCCGATGGAAGTTCTGAGTTTTGGGATGATTCACCAATTCCCAGCACATAAATTAAATCACCTTTCTTTAGCCAAGCTTGGCCAGCAAGCTTCTTCAAATCGGGAATTAACCCCACCATTCCGATTACCGGAGTCGGATAAATTGGTTGAGGATTTCCCTCAGCATCAACCGTTTCATTGTAAAGAGAAACATTGCCGCCAGTCACAGGCGTTCCCAACTCCCGACAAGCATCAGCAATCCCGCGACAAGCTGACGCTAACTGCCAATATCCGATCGGCTTTTCAGGACTGCCAAAATTCAAATTATCAGTAACTGCCAGAGGTTCAGCACCCACACAACTCAAATTTCTCGCTGCTTCCGCTACGACTGCTTTTGCACCTTCATAAGGATCGAGATAAACATAACGAGAATTGCAATCAACCGTTGCAGCAACTCCAGGAATAATCCCCAGGGGCGCTTCCTTCTTGCTAAGGGGGGGAGAAACTTTTGGAGTTTCCCTACCTTGTGCCTTTTTAAATAGAGGAATTACCTCTTCTTCCTGTTTGCTTTCGGAAGCTAGAGAAACAGCATTTTCTCTCTGTAGATCCCCCTTAGCAAAGGGGTGTACTTCTAGCCCTTTAGCACGGGAAGATTGGCAAGGTTCTAGCGGACGCAATCTGACAACCGCAGCATCAGCACCTCCCGGTAAAACAACAGTATTGTTTTGCACTTGATGGTCGTATTGGCGATAAACCCAGCGTTTAGAAGCGATGGTGGGAGTATCTAAAAGCGTCAGCAAAATCTGATTCCAAGTTTGGAAATTGCCTTTAACTTCGATACCTGTAACTGTGGATTGTGGCAGCGAATCCGCCGTCCATTCCCATGCTTTTTTAGCATATTCGGGCGGCTCTGTCAACAGTTCTCGGTGATAAATTGGCGTGTTATCTGCCAAAGCAGTCGCGGTAATTTCGGCAGCGATTTCGCCTTTAAATAGAATTCGGACGATCGGCTCTTCGATGACTGTCCCCGCTACTACCGCGTGCAATCCCCAGCGGTGGAAAATATCGATTAATTCCTGTTCCCGTCCTTTTTGGGCAACAAATAACATCCGTTCTTGGGATTCCGAAAGCAGGTATTCGTAGGGAATCATGCCGCTTTCTCGAACGGGAACTTTGTCTAAATCAAATTCAATGCCGACGCCGCCTTTGGCTGCCATCTCTGATGTGGAACAGGTGATTCCGGCGGCACCCATATCTTGGGCGGCGACGACTGCACCGGTTTTGAATGCTTCTAAACAAGCTTCAATTAAGGATTTTTCTAAAAATGGATCTCCTACTTGGACGGCGGGGCGATCGTCCATGGATTTGTCTGTCAATTCGGCACTGGCAAAACTTGCTCCTCCCATGCCATCTCGCCCGGTAGTTGAACCGACGTAAAGCACGGGATTTCCGATTCCCGATGCCCCTGATTTGACGATTTCTTGAGTTTCCATTAAACCCAAGGCCATGACGTTAACTAGCGGGTTGCCGGAATAAGCCGGATCGAAGTAAACTTCGCCGCCAACTGTGGGCACGCCGATGCAATTTCCATAGTGACTTATTCCCGATACTACGCCTTTGAACAATCTCTGAGTTTTAGCATCGTCTAAGTTGCCGAAACGCAGGGAATTCAAAAGTGCGATCGGACGAGCACCCATTGTGAAGATATCGCGGAGAATCCCCCCGACACCAGTTGCTGCACCTTGGAAAGGTTCGACTGCTGACGGGTGGTTGTGGGATTCAATTTTGAAGGCGAGTTGCAAGCCGTCTCCCAAATCTACGACGCCGGCATTTTCTCCGGGCCCGACGAGAATTCGATCGCCCTCTGTGGGAAACTGTTTTAATAGTGGCCGCGAATTTTTGTAACAGCAGTGTTCGCTCCACATGACGCCGAACATTCCCAATTCAGCTTTATTGGGATGGCGACCTAGACGCTGAACGATTTCTTCATATTCTTCTGGTTTGAGTCTTTCAGCGGCAATTTGTTCGGGGGAAAATGGGGATTCGGAGATGGGAGACATGGAAACTCGTTATAAACCACAGGCTTTATTCTAAATGCCCTGTGCTTGGTTAATCTACAATCTATAATCTAAAATCTAAAATCCCAAGCTTTTGGTTTGCTAATTTAAAATCTAAAATCTAAAATCTAAAATCTAAAATCGAATGACTCAACCTCAAAATCTCAATTTTGCTAACCAAAACTTGCGGAACCGTTCTTTTAAAGGGCTTGACTTGTCAGGGGCGAATTTCAGCGGTTGCGACATTCGAGGCTGCAATTTCACCGGGGCGATTTTGAGGGGGGCAAATTTTCAGGGTGTCAGAACCGGACAAAGCCGCAGGCGGGTGAGAAATTTGATTGCTAGGGCTGGGGTAACGGCGGTGACAGTGACGGCGGCTGGGGCTTTGACTGGACTGATAGCCGGGGCGGATGCGGGGGCTGTGGCTGTGGCTGGAACCGCTGCGACGGCGATTGCTGCGACTCGGTGCGAGGCTGGGATTGTGGCTGGGGCTGTGGCTGGGGCTGCTGCTGCGATCGGCGCTAGCGGTATTGTGACCTTTTTGGGCGGAGATACTATTAGGGGAATTGTCTTATTTTTGGTTTCTGGGGTAATTCTTGGGTTAACTGCGATCGGCTTTTTTATTGCTGTTGAAGAAATAGAAAAATTGTCGGTAACGTCGTTTAGAAAGGCTGATTTAACTGATGCTGTATTCGATCCGGGGGCGGTTCTAGATGCAGATTTTTCCGATGCGCGAGGAGTGCCGTGGTAGATTGCACAATTACTGATTTTTTTGATTTTTTACCGAAAGCATCCAGGATACAAGCCCCCGGATTCATCCGTGGAAAAATAAAAAACCTGTATCCGATGAAACTTGCCCCCCGAATTTATTCGTGGGATGAATGCTTCAAATCTAAAATCTAAAATCTAAAATCTAAAATCTAAAATCGATTGACCCATTCCCGGAATTCTCGCACTGCTGTGGTTGCGCCTGTAGTTTGAGTGCGATCGATAAATTCGTCAACTTTTGCAGTCGGTAGCATCGGGAAAGCCCGGGAAAAATTGCACTCCGCATATTCGCCATTTTGCAATTGATAAAACTTGATGCTTCGTCCGTCGTACCGCCAAATTTCTGGTACGCCTAAATCTGCATATAAATCGAATTGATTTAAGGAACTGCTGGTAATATCAATTTCCAGTGCTAAATCTGGTGGCGGATCTTGAGCAAAGTCTAATTCAGTTCTCCCTCTGACCAGTGCTTCATTCTGGATATAATAGCATGAATGTGGTTCTTTACCCGCTGCTTTTTTGCGTTTTTTAATAGTCATCGAGCCAAAGGGGTTGTACTCTAGATTGAGCTCTTCTATGAGAGTTACAATTAAGCGATCGATTAGCCTGTTGCGATTTTCATGTTCCGGTAGCGGCACCATAATTTCTAATTGACCTTGATGATAAGCAATTCTGGTGGAACGTTTGTTGCCCAGTTCCCCTAGGAGGCTTTCATATAACTGCCAACTGATATTGGGGAGTAAAATTCGCTGTTCGGCGGGCGTTGATATTGTTAGCATTTTACTTAGATTTTATAGTTTGAGAATATTTTAGTTTATCCTTTTTTTTTTCCGAACAGCACAAAAAGTATCTGCCGACAGCTACGGTCATGCGCTACTCTAGTTAATAATAGACTGTGGTCATTAGTCCTTGTTGTATGAAGCTGCGATCGTTCTTTTCTTTCCTCATTGCTGGCGTCTTGGCACTCTTAGGCTTGAGTGCGGGTGGTTTTTACTGGCTGACAACTCAAACTCCCCTGAATTTGCTCGCCGGCGGGCCGACAACTACTCCGGCTGCGGCTGTGTTTGTCTCGAAACAAGCACCTTTGTTAGCTTCAATGCTGGTAAATCCCGATCGCCTCGAAGCATTGCGACAAGTTTTTGCCACTCCCGAAGAAAGAAGTCGATCGCACGCAGAATTTGAGCAAATCAAAAAAAGTTTCCTCGCCAGTACAGGCCTCGATTACAGTAGAGATATCCAACCTTGGATAGGTGACGAAATTACCCTCGCCGTGACAACGCCAGATTTCGATGGCGACAGCAGCAACGGCAAACAAACCGGGTTTTTGCTGGCCGTTTCCTCCCAAAAAGTCGATCGCAGCCAACAATTTCTCGACTCCTACTGGCGCACACAATCTCGTGGCGATAAAACAGTGCAGTCGGAAATATATAAAGGCGTGAGAATTAATTATAAACAAGCACCAAGAGTCCAGAAAAAATCTGCTTCACTTTCGCCTTTTAACCCATTTTCTCTGCCGACTTCCAAGTTGCCCTCCAGCTTCGCAACAGCAGCCATCGGCGGTAATTTAAATTCTGGGAATAACCAAAGTTTTGTTTTATTTTCCAATAGCCCTATTGTGATTCGAGATGCAATTAATAACGTTGAATCAGCCAACCTAAATCTTAATAATACCCCGGAATATCAAAAAGCTTTGCAGCAGCTAACTCAAGGCAGAATCGCTTTAGCATTTGTCAATCTCCCGCAATCAGCAACCGGGCAAAATCCCCAAGTTTCTCTTAATTCCCTCGCAGTTGCTGTCGGAGTCAACCGACGGGGATTGCTGGCTCAAACTGCTTTAGTGACATCGCGAGAAAACACAGCTTCTCCAACACTCTCTGAACCAGTGCAAGCCTTGCAATACATTCCCTCAGCCAGTCCTTTCGCGGTCGCCAGCACCGATTTAAGGAATTTTTGGGCTGATTTGTCATCGGCGGTTTCCACTAATGCAGAAGTCTCAAATTTAGTCGATCGCACCTTCGCAGATATTCAGCAAGTTTGGGGCGTTAACCTGCAGCAGGATATATTTAATTGGGTACAAGGAGAATACGCTTTAGCAGTCCTTCCGAATTCGTCAAATAGTGCCGACTGGATTTTTGCAGCCGAAAAATCTGGTGATTCCCAAAAGGCGATCGACAAACTCGATGAAATTGCCCGCAGCAAAGAATACAGCATCGGCAGCTTCACTCTCAGAAACCAGAAAATTACCGCTTGGACGCAGTTGACAACGAGTCCAAATTATGGTAAAGAAAATAATAGAAAAAGTGCGATAGAAACCGAGGCAAAAGGAGTCCGAGCCACCGTCGGCAAATACGAAATTTTCACCACTTCAGTAGAAGCAATGGACGCAGCACTAGAAGCAGCCGCAACAGGTTCTTTAGTTGCCAATCAAGATTTTCAAACTAGCATTGAACCGCTACCGCCATCTAACGACGGCTATTTTTATTTAGACTGGCCATCCAGCAGGGCAATTTGGGAAAAACAAATCCCGCTGTTGAGGTTAATTGAACTTTCGGCAAGACCATTATTCGACCATTTGCGATCGCTCACTGTCACCAGTACGGGAGAAATAACAGGAATTCGCAAAGCTACAATATTTATACGGCTGAATTAGTTAGTAGTCATTAGTCAGTAGTCAGTAGTCAGTAGTCATGAGTCATGAGTCAGTAGTCATGAGTCATGAGTCATGAGTCAGTAGTCATGAGTCATGAGTCAGAAGGAAGAAGGAAGAAGGAAAAACAAGAAACTATGCCCAATTCCCCATTCCCAATTCCCCATTCCCAAGGACTACTGACTACTGACTAAGGACTAATGACTACTGACTAAGGACTACTGGCTGCTTCACCTTTTTCGGTTGCCCAAAATAAGCTTGAAATACCTCTTTGGCGATCGGGGCCGCGGCAACAGAACCATAACCGCCATTTTCCACAACCACGGCGATCGCAATTTCCGGCTTCTCAGCAGGCCCGAAGGCCACATACAAAGAGTGATCCTCCTGTCCGATGACTTCCGAAGTCCCTGTTTTGCCCGCCGTCAGCGGAATCGTACCGTCATTCAATCCCTGTCCCGTACCCTCGGCAACCACCGCGATCAGTCCTTCCTTAACCACCTGAATTGTTGAAGGTTTCATCCCCGTATGTACCCGTTGAGTCTCCGCTGTGCCGGTCATAGAAGTCAAAAGATGGGGCTTGACCCGATAGCCGCCGTTAGCGATCGAACTCACCATCACCGCCCCCTCCAAAGGAGTCATCAACACCAACCCCTGCCCGATCGACATCGTTACCGTATCACCCGCATACCAAGGTTCTTGATAAAGTTTCTCCTTCTCCTCCGGCGTCGGGATTTGACCGTGATTGCCACCGCCTAGCCCCAAAAGATTCAAATCCGTATCCTTGCCAATTCCCAAGCGCTGTCCCCACTTAGAAATTGGCTCCGGCCCCGTACTAATCCCCACTTGATAAAAAAACGTATTGCTGCTGAAAGCCAAAGCCTCCCGAAAGCCGATGTCGCCGAAACCGCCGCTGTGTTCGTTAAAATCAATTCCCCCCACAGTAATGTAAGACGAAGTACCGAGAATTGAGCCCGGCGAAAACTTGCCCGACTCCAGGCCCGCGACGGAAGTCACAATTTTAAAAGTGCTACCGGGGGGATAGCCTTGCATGGCCCGATTCAAAAAAGGATTTTCCGGATCTTGAAGAGTTTCCCACTCATCCTTAGTGATTTTTCGCGTAAACAGATTGGGGTCAAAAGTCGGGTGGCTAGCCATAACTAATACCGCCCCGGTTTTGACATCCAGCGCCACTACTGATCCCCGGCGATTCCCCAGGGCTTTTTCGGCTGCTTTTTGCATGGACAAGTCTATGGTTAGCTGCACCGCCTCACCGGGTTTGGGCGGTGTCTCTCCCATCAGCCGCAATTCTTGATTTTGGGCATTTACCTCGATCAGCCGATCGCCCCAAACTCCGGCAATCTTCTTGTTAGAGCTCGCTTCTATGCCCATTTGACCGACAATCATCCCCATCGGATATTCAGGATGAGCTTCCAAGTCTGCTGCGGTAGCTTCGCCAATATATCCGATAACGTGAGCAGCCAAACTGCCTTCGGGATAGTAGCGGTTCGCTTCTGGCCGCACTTCCACTCCCCGCATTTGTCCCACCTCTTCTGCTAGTGGCACAAACACCTCTGGCGGCATTGCTTGCTTGAGCCGCACCGGTCTGTAGGATTGAGGCTCGACCTCTTTTAATTTTTTTAAAATTTCTTTTGCCGGAATCTTAACCAGCGGACTCAACTTTTCTGCTGTCACTTTCCACTGTTCCGGCGTTTGTTCTTTCGGCCACAAATATACCGATCGAGCTAAATTGTTTGCCGCTAGCAACTTGCCTTTGCGATCGACAATGTGTCCACGATTCGCCGGCATTGGCACTAGGCGAACGCGATTATTTTCGGCTCGTTCCCGGTTTTGCTTCCCTTGTATCAGTTGCAATTCCACCAGCCGACTAGCGTGCAGGCCTAGCAAACCTGTTGCCACCAGCATTAACACGATCGCCCGGTGTATCGGACGCTCCTGTCTCTTAGGAGTTTCCGCCAGGGTTTTGTCAGGAGAGTGAAATGCTGAGATCGAATAAACTTGTCGTTGCATCATTCTATAGGTAGATGTCAAATCCTAGATTTTAGATTCTTGAATTGTCAATTGTGAAGTATACATCATCAAACCGGGGACAATCGGGCCTTGACTCTTGGGGGAAACGGAATCATTGATCATTAACTTTTGACTAATCACTAAATAACTCATGACTGTTAACTAATCCCCCAAGCACCAAGAAATAGCCAGAAAAATCACGGTCAGGCTCAGCCAATTAGGGAGGTGGAGCCAGCCGGATAGACCTATAGGTAACAATACCAAGGCCTGTGTCAATAGGGAACCGATCGCCAACAGCAAGGCTAGGAGTATCAAATTTATCATCTTGACACCGTACAATTTCGGATATGAGTCGATCGCCTGTGGCAGAAATCCGAGTGGCACAAGCGAGCGCGATCGTACAGGGATTGTCCTGATAGACATAAGAAAGAGAAGCCAGGAGGTTTGGAACTAATTTAAAAAAAATTATTCTTCCTCCACAGTTTGGATTCTAGGGGCTGCGATGGGTAAATTTTGAGTTGTGGTTTTAAGTTGTGACCGAGGAGTATTGCCATGTTGTTTAATCAGCGAGCCAATTTCAAAAACGGTGCGCTCTTGGCTGCGATCGCCGCGATCGCCGCCCTACCAGTTTTAGCAGAAACAGCCAATTTCGGCACTTTAACTTTATCGCGAGGTTTTGCAGCCCCAACAGCAGTTTTGAGAGGTTCCACAGGCGGATCGTACTCTCTATCTGTCATAGCCAACGCCGATCGCCACAAAAACAAATGTTTGGGTTTTGCCACCCCAACTCCCGACCACATCATAGTCTTGCAACAAAACTTTTCAAAACTCACACTCCAAGTCAACAGCGAAGGAAAGGACACGACCTTACTCGTACAAGGCCCCGGTAATGCGGTGCTCTGCGGAGACGATATAGGTCAGAATAAAGATGCTGCCATACTTGATTCTGACTGGCAAGCAGGCTCTTACAGGATTTGGGTAGGTACTGTCGAACCCGGAGTCAAGTCTAACTATACAATCTCAGTACAGGAATAGAAAACAGCGGCGCTGTTGGATGGAGAAAATAAAATATCATCAAATTCTCCCCCATCTCGCACTCTCCCACGGTTCCATTCCGTAATATCCCCCAATCTCCCGATCGACCGCTCACTTCCCCCATCCAGTAAAATGTAAAATCGAAAGTGGCGTGTTTAACCAAAATAGGTAACTCCGAAAGTGCTAAAGACTCTTAGAGCTGACTTCAGTATAATTTTCGATCGCGACCCTGCCGCTCGCAACTGGCTGGAAGTTTTGTTTTGCTACCCCGGTCTTCAGGCCCTAGTGCTGCACCGCCTCGCACACTGGCTTTATGTGTTGGGACTTCCCTTCATCCCCCGCTTGATTTCCCACATTGCTCGCTTTTTGACCGGAATAGAAATCCACCCAGGGGCAACCATCGGCAAAAGCGTATTCATCGACCACGGTATGGGGGTTGTGATCGGCGAAACAGCGATTATCGGCGATTTTGCCCTAATTTACCAAGGTGTCACCCTTGGCGGTACTGGCAAACAAAGTGGCAAGCGTCACCCTACCGTCGGCGAAAACGTAGTTGTAGGTGCCGGCGCCAAGGTACTCGGCAATCTGCAAATTGGCAATAACGTCCGCATCGGCGCCGGTTCCGTCGTACTCCGGGACGTACCATCTGACTGTACAGTGGTAGGGATTCCCGGCCGCATCGTATATCGATCGGGAGTGCGCGTCAATCCCCTAGAACACGGCAGTTTGCCGGATTCGGAAGCTGTGGTAATTCGCTCTTTGCTCGATCGTATCGAGTCCCTCGAACAGCAAGTAAAAAGTTTGTTTCCTCAAGAATCTGTCTCCTTAACTTCTGATCCCACTTCCCACAATTTCCACTCAGTATCAGAAGCTTTAAACCAAGCCAGCAATGTAGCCTTAGCCGAAAAAACACAGCTAGTTACAACGCCTAGCTGCAAGTTAAAAGATAAAGCAATTCAAGAATTTTTGGACGGCAGTGGCATCTAAAATTTGAATAGGGCATAGGGCATAGGGCATAGGGAATTGGGCATAAGGCATTGGTGAATGTTAACCGTTAACTGATGACTAATAACTAATGACTAATGACTAATGACTAATGACTAATGACTTCTTTTTCAAGGATTAACCGATCGCACAGACCAATTTCCCTCCCCGTCGCGCCGATAAAGCGATCGGTTCTGCGGTTCCCCCCGCAACTCCAAGAAGTCCACCGTTTCCGGTTCCAACAACAGCAAGCAAAAATTAGGCAGTGGCTCGATCGCATCTAGGGAAGCAGAATCAAAAGCACTAGCCTCGGCTTTCTCATCCCCCGGATGCGGCCAAGCAAACTGTGCTCTAGCCGCCTCAGAAAGCTCCTGCCAAGTTTTGCACCGCGATGAGCACAACTCTGCCTCTGGATAATCTGCCCCTACCAAAACTAGCTTTCCAGCAATCCGAAATTGTTCGCGAGTTTTGGGGAAATACCAGCAAATTTCCCCCCAAGGATAGAGATTAATCTCCTCTGCCTTTTGGCTGCGAATATCTGTAATAAACTTTAACTGATTAGTATCTGCTAAAAAGCCTCGAAACACCACAGTGCGGTTGGCAGGACGCCCGGTAGCCCGAACAGTTGCTAGTTGCAAGTAGCGGGCAAAAGCAAGACTGCGGTTGCGGTGGAGCGCGCGAGCTAGGGGCGATCGCCAAAGTGCTAAAGACATAATTAATAACCTATCATATTAGTCATTAGGCATTGGGCATTGGGCATTGGGCATTGGGCATTGGGCATTGGGCATTGTTAACCGTTGACTGTTGACCGTTAACTAATGACTGTTAACTAATGACTACTGACTACTGACTACTGACTAATGACTGTTAACTAATGACTACTGACTAATGACTCTTCTTTCTGCTATTGGTAATTTTATGTCAAATTCACTCTCAAAACTCAAAACTATTGAAACTCCCCACAGCGGATACCACTGGGACGGCAGTTCCCGCCGCTTTTTTGAAGGCTGGTACTACCGAATAACATTACCGATTCACGGACAATCTTTTGCATTCATGTATTCCATCGAAGACCCCAGAGGCGGTCAACCTTACAGTGGCGGTGCAGCTCAAATTCTCGGCCCGAAAGATAGCTATTTGTGCCGCACCTTGCCCGATGTAAATAAGTTTTGGGCGCACCGAGAAGGCTTGGCTTTCGGACATTGGGGCAAAACAGATTTACAAATTAAACCCCAATATTTAGATCCGCAAGTATTCGACAGCAGCGTCGAAGAAGGCTATCAATCTACTGCTACTTTGAATCAAGGTTATCTGCACGATCCGGGAAGCGGCAGCCACTGTTTTTGGCAGTACGAAATTCAACCTATTTATGGCTGGGGAAACTCTGAGGAAATCCAGAAATCTACGGCGGGAATGGTATCTTTTCTACCCATATTTGAACCGGGATGGCAAATTTTAATGGCTCACGGTTTAGCCACGGGCTGGATTGATTGGAACGGCCAACGCTACGAATTTAAAGATGCTCTCGCTTACAGCGAAAAAAACTGGGGCGGTGCTTTTCCGCAAAAGTGGTTTTGGATTAATTGCAATTGTTTTCAAGGCGAAAAGGATTTAGCTTTAACTGCTGGCGGCGGCAAGCGGGGCGTGCTGTGGTGGATGGAATCGGTAGCAATGATTTGTCTGCATTACCGAGGCAAATTTTACGAATTTGTGCCTTGGAATTCGCAAGTTACTTGGACTATTGAACCTTGGGGAAGCTGGAAAATGCAGGCGAGAAACAGTCAGTTTGAAATTGAGTTAATTGCCACTACAAACTGTTCTGGTACTTATCTGCGAGCTCCTACAGAAAAAGGTCTAGCTTTTTGCTGCCGTGATACGACGCACGGCGAATTGCGCTTGCAACTGCGAGAGTTGTTGGGGGGAAATGTGGAAAAAAATGGCAAGCAGCGTTCTAGAGTTATCTTAGAGGCTCAAAGTTCTTTATCGGGTTTAGAAGTTGGGGGCGGGCCTTGGGATGAAGTTTGGCGATCGAATTAAGTCAGTAGTCATTAGTCATTAGTCATTAGTCATTAGTCAGTAGTCATTAGTCATTAAGCTGTTCAGCATTTAAATTTTTTGCCTGAAAGCCAGGGTGCAAGGAGTCTAGGCTTCAAAAATCCCAATTTAAA
>NZ_JAUBVE010000079.1:0-31702 GCF_036705715.1 Microcoleus sp. AT3-D2
ATCATAAGTTAGGGTGAATCCGACTTCTAAACTCTAAACCTAAACCCTGCCTACTGTCTAGAACGAAATAGCCCTGAATTGAGAATGCCATCGCCAACTATCAGGAGGCGTTTTTGAGCGAGTTGTGCTGCTACGGGCTGTAAAATAATTTGACTGAGCGTGTTGTTAGCTTCAGCAACTCGATCGGGAATGTTTCGGTAGCGCGGGTTAGTCACAGCATCGCGGAAATTGCGGACGGCTTTTTCGATTTCAACCTGTTTGGGCAATTCATAACTGGTGATACTGGTTTTAGTCACAGCCCAGAGATAGCTGCGTTCTTTCCCTAGAGAATACTGGAGTAAAATTGTATTCTCATCGAGGATTTGTTGTTGAATCTGGGCCAGGGTTAAAGGTTGGGGTTGGGTGAGGGCGGCGTACCGGGGACTGGTGGAGCGGATTTGGGCTTGAATGTCCTGATATTGTGCTAGTAAAGTTTGCCGCTTTTGGTCTAATTCTGCTTGTTGTTCGGGGGTATGATTGGGGCGGCTTATAGTTTCGATTCGCCGTGTTTCTAAGGCATCGAGTTGCTGTTGTAAATTGCGTTCTCGCTGCAATAATTCTGGGGCGACACCTTGGCGAATATCGGCGTTTGCTTCTTGAAGAAGTTCGAGGAGGCTGCGGGCGCGGGAGCGTTCGCTAGCTTGAAAGGCTTTAGTATCATAACCCGAATTTGGTTGCGTTTTGTGCAGTTCCATTAACAGGTGAATGTAGAACTGGTAATAGTCTTGTACCGTGGCAAAGTATGAGATGCGGAACTCGTGGTTGGTAATTTTGGTGCGGAGGTTTTCGATGATTTTGATGGAGGTTTCAATGTCAGTCAGGGCTGCGATTAAATTGCCTCGATCGCCTTTGATATTAGCGATATTGTAGAGGGTGAGAGCTTCCCCAGGACGATCGCCCACAGCGCGAAACAGCGGCAGGGCTTGGTTGAAATATTCTTCTGCTTTCTGCTGTTTTCCCAATTCTGAGTAAGTAGTACCTGTATTGTTGAGGGTGAGGGCTTCTCCACGCCGATCGCCCGCTTTTTGTCTCAAATCGAGGGCTTGTTTGTAGTAGTCGAGGGCTGTTTGTTTTTCTCCCAAATCTGAATAGACTAAGCCAATATTAGTGAGGGTAGTTGCTTCTTTAGCCCGATCGCCCATAGCGCGGAATAAGGGAAGGGCTTGGTTGAAATACTCTTTTGCTTTCTGTTTTTCTCCTAAATCTTTGTAGGCTAAGCCGATGTTGTTGAGTGTGGTGGCTTCTGCAGTGCGATCGCCCAAAGATGTGTCGCTGTTTGCGGGTAGGTTCGAGATGTTGCTGAGGTTGATACTTGCTTCAGGGCGATCGCCCATTTCCCGAATTAGGGAAAGGACTTGGTTATAGTAGTCGATGGCTTGCAGTTTTTCTCCCAAAGCATAGTAGACGGCGCCGATATTGTTGAGGATGACGGCTTGTTTAGGGCGATCGGCTAAAGTCTGATTCCAAGAAAGGGCTTGCTTGTAGTAGTCCAGGGCTTGCTGTCTGTCTCCTAATCTATTAGTAATGAAGCCCATCTGATGCAGCGTGTAAGCTTCCTTCTCCCGATTTCTAAGCATTTGATAAAGCGAACGCGCTGCATCAAACTTTTGCAAGGCTTCCTGGTAAGATGCTGCTGTTTCTTGAGCGAATAGTCGCCTAGCTTCCTGAACCAATCGCTCGGCTTCATCTGTTTTTTGATTTAATCGTTGTTTGTTTTTCTGAATTAATCGATCGGCTTCCCCATCCGGGATTTGATTTCTACTGAGATCGAGGGTTGTCAGGTTTACCAATCCTGCTAAAGGTTTAGCATCTGCGATTTGATTTCTACTGAGGTCTAGGGCGGTCAGATTTGCCAATCCCCCTAAAGGTTTGACATCTGTGATTTGATTTGATACGAGGAAAAGCAGTATCAGATTTGTCAATCCCGATAAGGGTTTCACATCTGCGATTTTATTGCCACTCAAATAAAGAAAATTTAACTCAGTCATTGTCGATAAAGGTGTCACATCTACAATTTGATTAGATGCGAGCGACAGCCCTGTTAGATTAGTCAATCCAGCTAAAGGTTTTATATCTACGATTTGATTGGCTTCGAGGAAAAGCTCTGTCAGATTAGTCAGCCCCGATAATGGTTTTACGTCTGAGATTTGATTGAAATTGAGGACGAGAAATCTCAGATTAGTCAGTCCCGATAAGGGTTGCACATCTGTTATTTGATTTAAACTGAGGTTAAGCTTTCTCAGATTGGTGAATTTTGATAAGGGTTTGATATCGACTATTTGATTGCGAATCAGGGAAAGTTCTGTGAGATTAGTCAGGGTTTTTTGAGCGCGATCACACTCTTGTGTTTTTGCTTTTGATAGCAACACCTCCACCGTATGTCTGGCTTCCGGGGTCAAATTCTCTTTGTTGGTACAAAAATCAGCAAAACTTTCAAATGTCTGGGGATTTGGCGCGGCGGCAGATCCCATCAGGATAGTCGCACCTACAGCTAAGCCCCAACGCCCCCAAATCGAAAGTATGAGATTCATAAGCACTCGCTCAAAAAAGACATGATTAGCTGCTATCATAATCTATCGCACCTTGTGATGCGCGCTTTTCCTTCCTGCTTGCCAATTAGATCGGGAGCATTTGGTGAAACAATAGTCGCTACTGCTTCTCGCTGCACTCTCCAAGCATTATTAGAATCCGGGTTTAAGAAACCGGGTTGTTCCAAAAAACCCAGTTTCTCATCAAAAATTCGGTTTCTGCACAAGTCCTATTTTACGTTACTCTCAACTCAGGAATTTTAAATTAGCGATCGCCCTCAAATTTAGTATCTATTATTTGCTGCTGTTTTATGAAAATCAAAAAACAACAATTTAACCAATCGAATGTTATTTTTTCCCTAGCAATGCTCGGTGTGCTTCTCTTTTCCTTAGCTCTACGCTTTTGGGAACTAGAAAGATTTAATACTTTAGTATTTGACGAGGTTTATTACGCTAAATTTGCCAATAATTATCTCACAAAAACTTCTTTTTTCAACGCTCACCCACCTCTGAGCCAGTACATAATTGCGATCGGCATTTGGATCGGCACTCATCTTCCCTTCGGAAAAACAGCCTTCAACAGTGAGGCTGGCTCCCTGCTTTACCCTTGGGATTACCGCTGGCTGAATGCTCTCACAGGTTCCTTTATTCCCCTAGTTGTGGGAGGGCTAGCTTATCAGCTAGTTCCGCGCCGCACCTTTGCTTTTCTTGCTGCTTTGTTTATCGCCTGCGACGGTTTGTTTTTAGTAGAGTCTCGTTACGCGCTGAACAACATTTATCTAGTTTTGTTTGGAATTTTAGGTCAGTTATTTATTTTAAAAGCCGTAGAAGCAGAAGGCAAAAAGCGCTGGCTTTGGCTGGTACTCTCCGGGATAGGTTTCGGCGCATCTGCGGCTATCAAATGGAACGGATTATGGTTTCTTTTCGGTACTTATCTAATTTTAATCTGTGCTTGGGCAGTTCGTGTAATCCAGGGTAACAGAGGAAATGAAGAACAAAGCCGCGAGGTAGATTCACCTCTACTTCCTGCCGAAAGTCCAGTACAAAAACTGACTAAACTCAATTTTATAGAACTCTGCTTAAGTCTAGCTATTATTCCTATTCTAGTTTACAGCATCTCTTGGATTCCTCACCTGCACTTTAATCCCACTCCCAATTTCTGGCAGATGCAAACCGAAATTTTGACTTATCACCAGCGGATTAAAAGCGGCCCAGATGTACATCCTTACTGTTCCACGTGGTACAGTTGGCCTTTGATGCTGCGCCCCATAGTTTACTTCTACAAAACCGCTAGCAGCAATGGCCAACCTGATCCGGTTTTGCCACCTTTACCTGAAGGTGCAACTCAGGCAATTTTTGACGTTCACGCGATGGGAAATCCATTGCTTTGGTGGCTGTCAACCTTAGCTTTACTGCTAGTAATAGGAGTTTTAGTTCACCGGATTTTGGTGTGGCTGCAAACACGCAGCGAGGCTTCTGTTGACACGATAGAACAGCAGCGGCCGATTTTGTTTCCGCCGACTGCTGAAATGTGGCTGGCGTTATATTTAATAGTTAATTGGGCCGCTAATTTGCTGCCTTGGATGAAGGTAACTCGCTGCATATTTTTGTACCATTATATGGGCTGTTCTGTGTTTGCAGCCTTAGCACTTGCTTGGTGGGTTGACAGGTGGCTGCACAGCCCTCAAACTCGACTCCGAGGGATGGGGGTAACAATTATTTTTCTGGTTTTGGGTGCTTTTATTTTCTGGATGCCTATCTATTTGGGACTGCCTTTGTCGCAAATTGAATGGAAAATTAGGATGTGGTTGCCATCTTGGGTTTAAGTTAAAAATAATTCTTTTATTAACGAGCAAGATGCCCGTTCCACAATAAAATTAAGTTTTGTGGAACAGGCCGGAAAGCCTGTCCCTAACAAAGGTGCAAGATGTAAGCTATAACATTTATTACCAAGGTGATTTTGCAAAAGCGAGCATTATTTTTGATAGAGTGCTCGATAAACTGGTTCGCCCCGTTTCAGAGTCGCAATTTCTCTTTCAGTAGCAACAGGTAGGGGATTTTCTGTTAGCCAGTTGTCGCCGTTTTGACGTTTAAAACTGGGGTGAGATGAAAAGCGATCGCACATTTCTCTTTCTACTTCCTCAATATCTGACTGAATAAACACTTCACCGCCAACTGCGAGATAAATTGCCAATTCATTGACTAATTCCTGCTGCACCACCCGCCGTTTGTGGTGCTTTTTCTTGAACCAGGGATCGGGAAATTGAATGCTAACTCGCTGCAAAATGCCTGCGGGTAAAGTTTCTAAAATTGGCTTTAGGGAACTATTCGCATTGCAAAACAAATAGTGCAAATTAGTCAAGCCTTTTTCGTCCCGCCAAAGATTCGCCTCCTCTACCAGAGGTTCCCGAATTTCTAATCCAAGAAAATTCCAGTCAGTTTGTACTTGCGCCATGTGCCACAAAAACCGTCCTCTGCCGCAGCCGATATCTAAATGCAGCGGTAAGTTTAAGTCAGCATAGATTTTAGTCCAATCCGGGGGACTTGCAGATGCTTGATATCTAATTGATAGGGGATTGACGTGTTCCCGCACTCTTACTCTTGCCAATTTTGCTGTCTCCTGAATGTATTTTTGAACCGCTGATGAAGGCAGATGAACGTGGATTAACGCAGATAAATATTGATTTTTGCGATGTTGTTCAATACTTTTTAATTAATGAGCAATATTAAATTGCAGAGGGACAATTTTAAATTGCTCATTATTGCATTAGGCTTCTGGTTCAATGCCTGCTGCTCTTAATTGGGCGGCTAATCTTTCCGATCGTTCTCGTTCTTGTTCGGCTTGCTGTTGAGCGAGGTCCCTTTGCTGCCGTTCCCTTTCTACCATTTCTGCTCCCCACAATAACATCTCTCCGCTCTCATCCCACCACCGCAACCAATATCCGGTTCTTTCGGCCTTGGTTCCCTGCCAAACACCCAAAAATAATCTAACTCCTTCAATCCAATAACGATTGTTTGAATCCGGCTGCTGTACTTGATATCTTTCTGATAAATTCAACTGATAGACTTCGAGAAGTCCGGCGGCAGGTTCAAAAACTGCATAAATTGGCACTCGCAATACTTGCTCGTAAAAAAACCATTTTCCAGGCGGATACGTTGGTTTTATCGAATATTCATCGTTGGGACTAGCTGACAAGAACTCCATGATGATCGCCGGAATGTCTCCTTCTAAGTTGGGAGTATAACTGCGGCGAATTTCTTGACTCTCAAGCGGTTGTACGTTGCTGGCATAAAACCAATCTGGAGCTTTTATAACTAGCTTGCTGTCTACTGTCGCACAAATTCCCATGTTTGGGGCAACTAATATTCCTGCTACTATTAGCCCCGCGATTTCTAAGATTTCTCGCAAGGCGGCGGCTAGCAAGGGTTGGTCGATATTTTCCACTGGTTCCTCGTCTAAAATGAAGTCGTATGGCAATTTTTCCCAGGTAATTTTTAAGTCGGCTGTACTGACTGTCATTGTATTTCACCTCTGAATGAGATTACTGGAGCGCGGCTCGCAATACTTCGCGATGAAAGAGCGATCGCTCTACTATAAATTTTATCCTGTCTGGCGATAAGGCGTCGCCGTTGGCGTAGTGTTCGATCCAGGTTTTGCTGATTAAATAAGGATCGTCTGGCAATTCTGATAATAAGTATCCCGGCATTTCTAGCTCTTCCATTAACTGGCTGACTTTGGGATCGTAGCTGAGGGCAAAACAGCGGCATTCTTCGGATGCTGCCATAATTAAACTGTGGTAGCGCATCCCGATCGCCATTTCGACTCCCCGGAATACTCCTTTCAATTTTCTGGGATCGTCTAAACTGAGGATGCAGCTTCTTTTCGACAGGGCTTCGTGCAAATGTTGGGCAATTTCTAAGTCGTGAGACGCTTGAAAAGGCAGCAGCAAAATTAAGGTACGAGTTGCTTTTTGAAAGTCAACTAAAGCTTGAGTTAAGATTGACAAACGAGCGGGAGTTAGTGTAGGATGAGAACGCAAACAAACAGCAACTCGGGGCGCGGGTAAATCCCACAAACCCGACACGGGAGAATTCTCCAAAGCCCACACGGGATCGGGCGCTAAAGTAAAGGGAATTTCCCAATCTGCAAGTAAAGTAGCTGAACCTTTATCCCGCACGCTGACGGCGGTGCATCCAGCAAAACAGCGCTGAGATAACTTGCGAGTGATTTCGCGCTTCAAAGGCCCAATTCCCTGGGCCCAAGCGACAGTTTTTAAGCCCATCTGCTGGGCTAATCCCATCAAACCACCATAATAGAAAGGGCTCGCTAGGCTAGTTGCGTCTTGGATTAAACTGCCACCGCCCCAGATTAGCGCGTCGGAGGTGCGGAGTGCTTCGAGAACTTGAAAGGCATTCATGCGATCGCGCGCAGCTACCCCGTACCGCTGATTTGTCTCGACAGGATTGCCAGACAGGACGATCGGCGTCACGCCATCTGGTAACATTTGCAGTAGCGATGCCAACAGCGCCTCGTCGCCGCCGTTGCCTTTACCGTAATAGCCGCACAAAATTGCTCGCATTTCTACTCTTTTCTTTGTTTGTAATGGGGAATCTAACTATTTGAGATTTGAGATTTGAGATTTGAGATTTTTTTGAGATTTGAGATTTGATCCTAATACCAAAAAAATGCTACTGTCATCAAGCTTCCAGGCTTTACGTCATCAGTCAGTTCAAATCGCAAATCTAATAAAATCTCAAATCGCTAATCTAAAATTGTATGACGCATCATACTTTATATGACAGTTGCGTAAGTCCCAATAGATAAATCTTTCATCTTCGTTCAGAATACAAAAAATGCACGCTTTGTCAATTCCCACCTGGATTATTCACATCTCCAGCGTCGTCGAGTGGATTGCCGCCATCTGGTTAATTTGGACTTACGGCGAAGTCACTCAAAACCGAGCTTGGTGGGCCCTTTCCGCCGGAATGCTGCCCGCTCTCGTCAGCGCTATGTGTGCCTGTACATGGCACTATTTTGACAACTCCCCAGCCCTAGAATGGATCGTTACCCTGCAAGCGGCGATGACTCTCATCGGCAATTTTACTCTATGGGCGGCGGCTTGGTGGATTTGGCGATCGGCGCAGCCAGCAGAGAAAATTAAAGATTAAAAAAGGGAGAAACTAAGTGAAAAATAGCACTATTTGGGTAAAATTTGCGGCGAGTTTGCTTTTGTTGACAGCCGGAGTTTTGCTTCCCAGCAAAGCCAGCAACATTCCCGTACAAGTCGCCCAACAACCTAACTGTAAAAGTCCTCAAACAACACTAGAGATGAATGTCTGTTCCAGTCAAGAGTTTCAGGCAGCCGACAGAAAGCTCAATCAAGTCTATCAGCAACTACAAGCAAAAATCAGCAGTAGACAAAAGCAGAGATTGACGGTGGCACAGCGTACTTGGATCAAATTTCGAGATGAAAATTGTGATTATGCAAAAGGACAGTTTGAAGGCGGTTCTTTGGCTGCTTCTACCTACGGTTATTGCAGGGCCAGAGTGACGCAAGAACGGATTAAAGATTTGGAAGGTTATTTGAAACAAGCAAATTTGTAAAAGTTCGATCGATATTTAGGAAAGTTATCGGTTTGTAGCACAGGAGTCCCGCCTGTATTTCTAGCACAGGAGTCCGCCCTGTATTTGTGGAACAGGCGTCCCGCCTGTGTTCGTAAAAAAATCTAATTCACCAATCTTTCAGAATTGCAACGCCACAGAATTAGTAGCAATTAAACCTGCCTCAATCAACAAGTGATCGAGACTGTCAACCAGTCCATCAAGACAATGTAAAATTTGGCGATCGCCCGCAGGTAACGAAACACAATTAGTTAGACTGTGAATCTGGCTCTCCAAATCTTCCGGCAATTTTGAACACAAAGCTGTGGCCCTTTCTACGAGACGTTTTTCGCCCGGATGAGGGATAGAATTAACAGCAAAAACAATATCAAAATAACTGCCTAAAAAAGCTGCTGTTCGATGGATAATACTTACTAAATCGCGGCGCAAAACAGCGGATTCTAGCTGGTGGCGAAATGAAAAAATCTGGTGGCGCAAAATCGGATAATTTTTGGCAATTATAGCTTCACGGAGTTGTTCGGGATAAGGTCGATCGACATTAGCTTGCAATTGCTGAAACCAACCGTCTCTGTCATACAATGATACTGAGGTGAGAACGTTCCACCAGAAACAGGTTGAATAACCTACTGATGCTTGATGTTTGACAAGGACGCGATCGAGTTCTTCTTCGATCCATTCGGGCTTGCGGTACATAATATCTATACCGCAGCCAGTGTTAATATCTATCCACTCGTCCCCGGGTTCCCAAAATTGATTGTTGATTGCGATGCGATCGGAAAATTGTCTCGCTATCGCCTCGCGTATGTCAACAGGAATATCCTCTTCAACATACACGTAAAAATCAAAATCCGACGACTCATCAGTAACTATAGTTGTTCGAGAACCTGCTAAAACGACGGCTACAACTTGAGGCAAACTGCTAAAGTGCTCCCCAATAGTTTGAGCAAGTGATGGAATTTCTGCGAGAGCTAGTTGATAATTGTGCAGCATTTAATTACCTTTTTTTTTCTTTAAAAATCACAGCAAATGCTTAACTATAGCACTCAATATTTTAACGCATAACTTTGAAATCGTAACTCAACAATTGATAATGGTTAACAAATACGGCGGAGGCGAACTGATGCGCTGCGACATCAGACCCCCAGCACAAACCAGCTCAAGAGTGATATAAAGCTTTGTTTTTTATTTTACCTTTTGACACGCCTATGGTGTAAAATCTAAATTCTCAAATCTTATATTTTAAATCCCTATGTCCTTCGTTGGTTTGCACATTCACAGCGATTATAGCTTGCTAGACGGGGCGTCTCAGCTACAACAGCTCGCAGAACGGGCGGTGGAATTGGGGATGCCCGCGATCGCCCTTACAGACCACGGGGTGATGTACGGGGCGATCGAACTAATCAAAGTTTGCCGAAATAAAAATATCAAGCCAATTATTGGCAATGAAATGTATGTCGTCAACGGCGACATTGAAGTAAAAGTTCGAGGTAGAAGAAAATACCATCAAGTTGTTTTAGCTAAAAATACCCAAGGTTATAAAAACCTTGTCAAACTCACCACAATTTCCCACTTAAAGGGAATGCCAGAAAGAGGTATTTTTGCCCGCCCCTGCATCAACAAAGAACTGCTAAAACAATACTCCGAAGGTTTAATTGTTACCAGTGCTTGTTTGGGCGGCGAAGTTCCCCAAATGATTCTGCAAAATAAGCTAGATACTGCCCGTGAAGTAGCCTCATGGTATAAAGAAGTATTTGGGGAAGATTACTATATAGAAATTCAAGACCACGGTTCCCCGGAAGACCGGATTGTTAATGTTGAAATCGTCAAAATTGCCCGCGAACTCAAGATTAAAATAATTGCCACCAATGATTCGCACTATATTTCCTGCAACGACGTAGAAGCACACGATGCTTTGCTGTGCATTAACACCAACAAACTGATTGAAGAAGACAAGCGGATGCGCTACAGCGGTACTGAATATCTTAAGTCCGCAGAGGAGATGGCGCAACTGTTTCGAGACCATTTGGATGATGAAACAATCAAAGAGGCGATCGAAAATACCCTAGAGGTCGCAAATAAAGTATCGAGATACGAGCTCACAGGAGAAGCTCGAATTCCCACAATTCCAATTCCTCCAGAACATACAGCCGATACTTATGTAGAAGAAATATCGTGGCTGGGACTCTTAGAACGCCTCAAAGCCCGCACCAGAAATGAAATCCCCCCTGTCTACAAACAAAGACTAGAATACGAACTGAAAATGCTTCAGCAGATGGGCTTTTCGGAATATTTTTTAGTAGTTTGGGACTACATAAAATATGCTAGAGACAACGATATTCCAGTAGGGCCAGGACGCGGTTCTGCCGCAGGTTCTCTAGTTGCCTACGTCCTCAAAATCACCAATATAGACCCCGTACACCACGGACTACTATTCGAGCGATTTCTCAATCCAGAGCGGAAATCTATGCCAGATATTGATAGCGATTTCTGCATAGAAAGGCGGGACGACATGATTAAATACGTTACGGAAAAATATGGTAGCGAGCGCGTAGCGCAAATTATTACTTTCAACAGAATGACATCAAAAGCTGTATTAAAAGATGTTGGGAGGGTGTTAGGTATTCCCTACAAAAAAGCCGACGAAATGGCAAAACTAATTCCCGTGTCCAGGGGAAAACCGGAAAAACTTAAAGTGATGATTTCCAATGAAACACCTGCACAGGAATTTAAAGACAACTATGAAAATACAATTTGCATAAATGCAGAAACAGGTACTGAAGTCCCCGTTCGTCAGTGGATTGACATGGCAATTCGCATTGAAGGAACCAACAAAACCTATGGTGTTCACGCGGCAGGTGTGGTAATTTCTTCAGAGCCGTTGGATGAACTTGTACCCCTGCAAAAGAATAATGAGGGTGCTGTGATTACCCAATATTTCATGGAAGATTTGGAATTTTTGGGGCTGCTGAAAATGGACTTTTTGGGATTAAAAAATTTAACAACGCTCCAGAAAACTGTTGATTATATTAAGCAAACCCAAAATCTAATTGTCGATCCAGAAATGCTACCTTCTGATATTGAGCGCAGAGCTCAAGAGACTTTTGGCCGAATCAAAAAGTTACCCGATGATGTAGATAAAACATATAGACTTTTAGAAAGAGGAGATTTAGAAGGTATTTTTCAGCTAGAATCCTCTGGAATGCTGGATGTAGTGAAAAAACTCAAACCTTCCTGTCTTGATGATATTTCTTCTATTTTGGCACTTTACCGACCCGGCCCGCTGGATGCAGGTTTGATTCCGCAGTTTATTGACTGCAAGCACGGTAAAACAGTTGAGTACGATCATCCGTTATTAGAGCCTATTTTAAAAGAGACTTACGGAACGCTTTGCTTTCAAGAGCAAATTATGCGGATGGCTCAAGATTTGGCGGGCTATTCTTTGGGACAAGCTGACTTGCTTCGGCGCGCAATGGGCAAGAAGAAAGCTGATGAAATGCAGAAGCAAAAAGAAACGTTTATCGACGGCGCAACTAAGAATGGAGTCAGTCAAAGAATTGCTGATAAACTGTTCGCGCAGATGCTGCAATTCGCGGAATATTGTTTTAATAAATCCCATTCAATGGCCTATGCTTATATCACTTATCAAACGGCATATTTAAAGGCGAATTATCCTCTAGAATACATGGCTGCACTGCTGACTGCTAACAGGGGCGATCAGGATAAAGTACAGAAATATATTGCCAATTGTCTCAAGCTGGGTATTGAGGTTGATCCGCCCGATGTTAATAGCTCGGAACTTACTTTTACACCGATGCCGAAGCAGATGACTGGCTCTGCAAAAGATAAAATTTTGTTTGGAATTTCGGCTGTTAAAAATGTGGGAGAATCGGCAATTGAAAATATTTTGGCGGCGCGGCAGGAAGAGGGTAAGTTTAAATCGTTGGCTGATTTGTGCGATCGCGTAAATCTCCATTCTGTCAACCGCCGCGCTTTAGAAGCATTAATTCAATGCGGTGCTTTTGATAAAATTGACCCCAACCGTCATCAATTAGTAAACGACCTCGAAGGGGTGATGAAATGGGCGCAAGACCGCAAAAGAGACAGAGAAAGCGGCCAAGGTAATCTTTTTGACTTGTTAGGCGCGAATAGCTTTGGCAAGTCAGTCAATACCTATGAGTCGGCGCCAAAATCTAAATTGGTACCAGATTATGACAAACAGGAGAAATTGCGTTTAGAAAAAGAACTGCTTGGCTTTTATGTGTCAGAACATCCCCTAAAGTTTCTCATGCAAGTAAACGAAGACCCCGATGTTGTGACTCTCGAACAGTTAGCAGATAAAAAGGGGAAAGTATCAGTTATTGTCATGCTCAGCGCTATCAAAATGGTAGTGACTAAAAAAGGCGATGCGATGGCAATTTTGCAGTTAGAAGATTTGACACACCAAATAAAAGCTGTTGTGTTCCCCAAGGCTTACGAACAAGTGAAACCTTACATTGTAGAGAATGCTATCTTACAGATTAGTGGAAAAATCGAGAAAGATGGGGAGGAAATTCAGATAATTGTAGACACTGCAAAGCCGGTAGAAACAGTACAGGTTGAAGAGGAAATCGAGAAGGCGGAACCGGAAATAAATAACCATTGGCCGGCGGAACCAGTCAACGTTGTACGATCGACAAAACCTGTGGAAGTTCTAGAAATGGTGATTGTCAAGCTGACACCGCAGCAAGTACAAGACGGGAAAAAACTCAATTCCCTCAAAGCTATTTTGCAAGAACTTTCCAATCGTGGAGAAGATGCTAGCGTTTCTGTGGGGGGAATTGTTGTCGGTGAATATTCCTGTCAACCGCTTCGGATTAGCCCTCAATTGTGGGTGCAAGATGGCGAGGGAACTGTTAGCCGTCTCAAGTCGGCTGGATTTGATGCTTGGGTTTTTCCTCTAGACAATCGCGGGGATGCTACGGTATTTCGAGAAATGCGATCGCAACTTAATGTACATTCTTGGGCCAGTCGTTTACTTGACACTGACACCGATCGCCTTCACAAGTATGTCACTTATCTCGCCCAACTAAACAGACGCCCGCCAAATTAACACTTCGCCGTCATTCCCACCGGTGACTAAAGTTTGACCGTCAGGACTAAAAGCCACCGGATTGTACCCAGCCAGACTGCACAAACATTCTCCTGTTTCAAGGTTCCAGAGTTTAACCGTACCGTCTCGACTGCCACTAGCCATCGTTTCGCGATCGGGACTAATCGCCACCGAAATCACCGCATCAGAATGCCCCCTCAAAGTATTAATCAATTCCCCTGTATCGGCATTCCACAATTTAACAGTAGCATCGGCACTTCCACTGACAATCATCTTGCCATCTTGACTAAATGCGATCGCATAAACCCAATCTGAATGACCGACAAAAGTCCGTACACTCTCCTCAATACCTACCAGCCACATCTTGATAGTTGTGTCAGCACTGCCGCTGGCAAGCATCATACTTTGAGGGCGAAAACTCACAGATAAAACCTTGTCAGAATGTCCCGAAAGCTTTTGAACCAATGCTCCGTTGCGCTGGTTCCACAATTTAATACTCTTGTCGCCGCTGGCACTCGCGATCGCTCCAGAGTCGCAACTAAAAGCCACCGAGTACACGGAGCCGTAGCGATGACTGTACGGCGAACCAAAATCGCTGTAAAATTCGCGAATCATCGCCTTTTTATCCAGCTTCCACTCAATGACTTTTCTGTCAAAACTGCCACTAACTAGCATTCTCCCGTCTGGGCTGATTGCCACAGCATCAACCGTTGCGGAATGGCCGAAAAAAGTATGGATGAATTCACCTGTTTGCAGATCCCACAGCTTAATTGTTTTATCATCGCTGGCGCTAGCGAGAATATTGCCTTGAGGATTAATAACAACAGCATTAACCGAGGCTGAATGACCGTGGAGAATGCGATCGCACCGCCAGTTATTAGACGACAATAATGTCGGATTGCCAGCGGAGGGCGCAACATGAATCTTGGGGGGCGGCGCGGCGGAGACGGCGGTTGCCTTATTGGGCTGCGAGTTAGTTACTGGCGAATTAATAGCTATTTTTGTGGGCGAATTATAACTGATTTGAGAGCGGGGATATTGCCCAATATTTACCAAGTCTTGCAACACTTCAGCAGCGGATTGATATCGCTCTCGTACCGAATCTTTGAGCAATTTATTCAAAATATTTGCTAATTTTGGGCTGACTTTTATGCCTTTTTGCGCCAAGTGCGATCGCCAAATCCATTTGCATTCCAAAGCATCGAACAAATCCTTCAATACTGCCCCAGTTAGCAGGTGAATACAGGTAACGCCCAAACTGTAAAGGTCGCTCGCCGGATACGCCTTGCCACTGCGAATTTGTTCGATGGGCGCATAGCCAGCAGTTCCAGTTATCGTTCCAGTTTGCGCCTCAGAAAGGCCGGTAATGTGCTTAGCAACTCCAAAATCTACGAGCACAAACTGACCCCCCATCGCCTTCCCCTGTACAGCCGGAGATTCAGCAACAATTAGCCCTTTCATACCAGCAGAAGATTGAGGTAAATTTGCCCCTCCTTTTCCTTTACCAGGAGTTGAGGTGCTGTATCCCGCCGCCGCCCACAAGGTTTGGGGAGTTCTCCGCACAATATTTTCCGGCTTAATATCCCGATGAATCACCTGCTGCTCGTGAACAAATTGCAAAACAGGCAGCAAATTGATCAACAATTCCCAAATCTGTTCCTCGCTAAAAGCTCCCCGCTGGTGCAACTCCTGAAACAAATTATTTCCCTCGATTAACTCTTCCACAAGATACAGACGTTTGGCTTGTTCAAAAGAAGCCAGCAAGCTTGGAATCTGCGGGTGCTCTCCGAGTTCGTGCAGTCGGTGAGCTTCTTGTTTGAACAGTGCAGTTGCCTTTTCTAATTCGGCTTTTTCTTGCACTTGGGGGAAAAATTGTTTGATGGCGCAGGGAGTTTTCAACCTATCTTCATCGACAGCTAAAAAAGTTCTGCCAAATGTTCCTTCACCGATAGGTTGAATGGCGCGGTAACGCTCTTTCAGTAGCAATTTAGAGCCGCACGCCAAACAAAAATTGCTTGAGTCAGCATTCTGCGGCTTTTGGCAATGGGGATTGAGGCAATAGCTCATCTTTTTTCCGACCTGGAGATTCCCACCACAGCTAAACTTAGCAACATGGTAGTCTGTTTCCACTCACGCCCAGAGCACTATTCTCGATAATACCTGAGAAACTCGCTTTCTTAACCCAAAATCTCGGCTCTCAGGTTGAGCCCGTGGCAAGAAACCAAGGTGAGGACACTAGAATTGCTTGATGTGAGTTTCCATATATTCTAATACTTTCCTAAAATTTTGCAGGTTGGCGGCTCACAAACTGCTATGTCAACAGTTAACTGGTAATTGCAGCTATTCTGGAGCATTTCTGCAGAGAGTAAATACCAAACTGAGATGAGCCCGGCTATTCTCCCCCATCTAAAAGACACTCTTGCTCCTCGCCGCCCTTCTGTGACGATGCTTTGGCTTTAATCACGGCTTCCCTAAAGCCTAAAACTAATAAAATATTGGCAAGTGTTAAGAATAGTTCCGCAGAACCGTGGAGCCAATCGACATTTGCTAGCGACTCGTTGTAGGCAACTTTTGCGTAAATTGCGGCGGGAATAGTCACCGCTACAAAAACGAGAGTGCCATAAAATCCCATCAGAGCTAAACGGGGTGTTTTTCCCGATCGAGTCAAAAACCAGAGAAATCCCAAGTAGGGAAATAGAGACAGAACAAATAAAGTTTCTTTGGAAATCATTAGTAATTGGTGAGCTACCAGATACTATGATAAATTAAAAGCTCAAAAATTAGTGTGAATAATTTTTAACTTTTAATGTTTAGTTTTTAATATTTAATGAGACAGATGCACCCGTTCCAATCGAACCGCTATAGAGTCACCCAAGACCATAGCTCTTAACCCAAGCCGCAGCAGGTAGGCAGTATCCAAAACCCCTCACCCACGCGGAGACAAAACCCGTAACTTTTCCCCTAACACCGTTTTTAGAATAACACATTTTTCACCGTGCCAGTCTGTTAATTGTCCCTCACCCCAAAGCTACCCAGCAATTAGAAATAGAGACGGTTCCAAAGTTTTCTGTCTGCTAGGCATCAAGCAAGCATCGTTCAAAACCTCTAAATCCAAGCCGTTATTTCTATCTGCTGCCAGAATTTCCTTCACCTTAGCATCAAAATCAAAACACGGCCCGCAATCCCAAACTTTGAGTTCCAACCGTCCGTTAAACACCCTAATTTCCAGTTTAATAGGAGTTTCTACTGGCAAATATTTGTGAGCGTGGCGAACGGCATTAGTGAAACCTTCAGCCAACGCCAACTGAAACTTCCACCAAACCTCATTGGGGAGCGATAAATCTTTCAACTGCTCAAACCACAACAAAACTTGAGTTAAAGCATTGACATCTGTGTTGACTTGCAGGCTAATATGTTGAACACAAGTTTCATGCAGCTCTTCTTCCTGCTCTGTTTCAGTCTGCCAATCCCAGGTGTTTAATAAATTCATTAACCCATCTAAAACGCTAGCTTTTTTTATATTTTGGGAGCGATTGCGACCTTCTACTTCGTAATTTTTGCTAAGCGACAAACAATTTCGATTGTCGAGAGTCCGGGTGTAATTGATCTCGTCTGCAATCTGCCACAGGAGTTTGATCCCCCTCCCGCCTTCTGCAAGTTGATCTATGCTGTTAGACATCTATTTTCCTCGTCTGAAAGTATTAGCTATACCCAATTTTCCCACTCGCCGAGACACGTGGAATTTTTTTTATACTTCCTTGCTCGGTATTATTTCGGGGATCACACAAAAATGCTATCTTCTTTAGAGAAGGCAGCGCATCAGCAATATGTCTTAAGAGTCTAAGCCAATTGGCTTATTTACCGATCGCCTGTACGGAGAACGATCGCCCTCGGCAGCAAAATCCAACTGGATCGATTACAAATACTTATCCGTTGTCGGAGTCAGCCACTTGCTGCCGCCGTCGCCAGCTCCCGAATCCCTGGTATTCAGGGAATCCTGCAGCTCGCCGCTCGCTGCAAGGGAGCCTTGAAGTGCGCGCTCTCATCCCAAAGGCGTAAGTAATATCCGTGAGCGCGATCGAACCTTACACCGTCGAGTCGCGTCCATTCACTAGACTAGGACTTGCGCCAACAACCCGGTTTCTGCTAAGAATATTGGGTTTGACCAAAATTTTGGGTACAAGCCCCGTCATTTTATGACGGCTTTCTCTTGACACATTCTGGAATACTATGTTAAGAGAGAAATGGCAACGCGATAAAACGCCTAGATAGCCAATATTGGGTTCTCCCCGTCTACAATGCTCAGCTACGTGCGACATAGTGTAGGAAAGAGGAACAAACAATTAAGTAAATCATTTCAAATGCGGTCGGGCAGTCCGTGTGCGCTTGTGAACGTATCCAAACAGGGGATTAGCAATAATCCTAGAGAGGACGGATGAAGCAAGAATCCCCACACCTTTAGGTTGGGGAGTGTCAAAGCGAGGAATTAACGAGGAAACCGGGTTTTTGGTCCCCCGCGCGTAAGTCCAGCAGACAAATCGGTGATGAAAGGCAGTTACAGAACTTACCCCGACTATGACCAAAATCAAACTGAAAATTCTGACTGCAGCGATAATGCTACTCCCATTTTGCGCGGCACTTCCCTTACAAGCTCAAAATCTGTCTCTAGTCAAGCGGTTGCTAGAAACCAGAGGATGTCCCGGATGCGACTTATTTGGCGCTTCCTTGAGCCGTGCAGATTTGTTTGGCGCTTCCTTGAGTCGCGCCACTCTCAACAGGGCCGACTTAGTTGATGCCGACTTGACTGCGGCTGACTTAATGGAAGCTAATTTAAACCACGCCAACATGAGAAACGCCTTTTTGGCTGACGCCGACCTCAGCAAAGCCGACATGAGCAGGGCAGACATCAGGGGAGCTAACTTAGAAAATGCCAACCTCAGCGAGAGTTTTCTGCGAGGCGCATCCCTCCAGTTGGCTAACTTAAAATGCAGTAATTTGAGCGCCGCCAAACTAAATAGAACCGACCTGAGAGTTGCTGACTTAAGCGGTGCAAATCTCAGGGGTGCAGACCTCCAAGAAGCCGATTTAAGCGGTGCAAATCTCAGGGGTGCAGACCTCAGATCGGCCGACTTGACCGATGCGAGATTGAACAAAACTAATCTTACAGATGCCAATCTCTGTGGCGCCCGGATGCCGGATCGAAAAATATCTCGGCGAGGCTGCGAAGTTAAGAAAGAACAAGCTATAAACACGAACAATTACTGCAATTATTGCTATGCCTTGAATGACTGGTGGCTGAATGTATTAAGGTTTTACTAAGCGGTATCATCGGGATAACTGCTCTGCTTTAGATATCTACTGTTAGAAGTGCGAGCAGGCGGTACAGATATCAAACTTAACCTGTTACCGCCAATAGCTTTTATCTACTTTCAAGAACCTAAAAATTGGCTCAGTATTTGCAGATATTCTGCGCCCCCGATCTGTGCCACATTAGTGTGACCTCCGTCAGGAACTATGTAAAGCTGTTTGGGTTCAGGTGCTGCATCAAACAGTTTTTTGGTCATTTCCACTGGAACTACATTGTCAGCAGTCCCGTGAATAAACAGCACGGGCATTTGCAGGCGATCGACTTTTGAAAGAGAATCAAACCGCTGTGTCAGCAAAACATCGATCGGAAACATCCAAAACAGCCCTTTTTGGAAATTCACCATCGCCCGCGTCGAAGTAAAAGAGCCTTCTACAATTACCCCTGCCGCCTCCGGGTGACGCACGGCTAGATCGATCGCGATCGCCCCTCCCAAAGAATGACCGTAGATATAAATTTGATTCGGGTTAATCCCCCGCTGTTGCACCAAATAATCCCAAGCAAGTTGAGCATCCTCATAAACCTGAGATTCGCTCGGAAAATCGCCCTGGCTTTTTCCATAACCACGATAATCCATCACAAATACCGACAAACCTAATCGATGAAATCGATGAGCGTGCTCGACATTTGATCCCACATTTGAAGCATTGCCATGTAGATACAAAACTACCTTCCCTAACCCCCCCTTGTTAAGGGCGGGAACCGGAGCGACGGCCCCTCTCTCACTTTGCGGGGACGTTCCGACTCCTCTAGCTCCCCCCCTTGGCAAGGGGGGGCTGGGGGGGGTATCCGAGTCTCCGGTGTTAACAGAGGGAACAGCCTCCCCCTTTCTGGCTCCACCCCTTGCTAAGGGGGAGCTGGGGGGATTTTCCGAGGCAGGAATCCACCACCCGTGCACGCTTTCCACCGCGCCTGTTTTAGTTGAAATTGGCAACCAAACATCTTGATATTTCAACTGAAAATCATCTGGCGTAGTTTCGATCGCCCGCGCAGGAAAAAAGATAAACTTACCTTGCGCTACAAAGAGGAATACACAAGCAGCAGAATAAGCAACGGCCAAAACTATCCCAAAAGCTATTAGCGATTTAGACAAAAGGAATACTAGCAGATTGTTCATAGATAGAGCACGCGGGAAATTAGAGATCGCTCAAAAGCTAATGGCAAATTATTAATTCAGACAATTAGCCAAGATCGATTACTAACTTCCGCCACCGTATTCCGCCGATTTTCAAAAATTAATGCAATTCGGGGTGGTGTAAGTGCCAATTCGTAGATTGTTCGTAAGCGTGAGCCACCTGAAACAACCGAGATTCTTGCAAAACATTACCAATCAGTTGTATACCCACGGGCAGTCCTTTATCATCAAATCCGCAGGGCAAACTCAAAGCTGGCAAACCAGCAAGATTCACGGGAATAGTCATCAAATCTGACAAATACATACTCAGAGGGTCATTGAATTTTTCGCCTGCCTTAAATGCGGTAGTAGGAGCAGTGGGACAGACTAAAACATCAACTTGAGAAAAAGCTTTTTCAAAGTCTTCTTTAATCAAAGTCCGAACTTTTTGAGCTTTTAGATAATAGGCATCGTAATATCCAGCCGACAATACGTAAGTGCCGATCGCAATCCGGCGTTTAACTTCCGCACCGAACCCTTGAGAGCGGGTTTTGGCATACATATCCAAAAGATTATCGGGGTCTTTTGACCGGAAACCGTACTTAACTCCATCATATCGCGCCAAATTTGCCGAAGCTTCCGAGGGAGCAATAATGTAGTAAGTGGGCAAACCGTAGCGGAACCTGGGACAAGAAATGACTTGAATTTCTGCGCCCAATTGTTGAAATTGCTCGATCGCCTTAGTAACAGCGTCTTTAACCCCCGCGTCCAGCCCTACACCAAAAGTTTCTTTAATTACACCAATTCTAATCTGACCCTTCGGTCGCAAACTGGGTCTTAAAGCTTGAGCGTAGTCAGGAATTGGGACATTAAGACTCGTGGAATCTCTCGGATCATAACCGGCGATCGCCCCCAACAAAATCGCCGAATCCTCAACAGTCCGGCCAAAGGGCCCGATTTGATCGAGAGAAGAAGCATAGGCCACCAAACCGTAGCGAGAAACCAGCCCATAAGTCGGTTTCAGCCCCACCAACCCGCAAAAAGCAGCAGGTTGGCGGATTGAACCCCCAGTATCCGAACCCAAACTCACGACGCATTCTCCAGCGGCTACCGCTGCGGCAGAACCGCCAGAAGACCCTCCGGGCACGCGCTCCAAGTCCCAAGGATTCGCGGTAACTTGATAAGCAGAAGTTTCCGTCGAGCTCCCCATTGCAAACTCGTCCATATTCGCCTTACCCACAATCACCGCACCGGCTGCTTGGAGTTTGGAGACGACGGTGGCATCGTAGGGAGGCACAAAATTCTCCAAAATCCGAGAGGCGCAGGTTGTGGGAACGCCCTCGGTGCACATATTATCTTTAACGGCGATCGGGATGCCGGCCAACAGGCCAATTTGCTCTCCGGCTGCGATTTGGGCATCCACTTTATGGGCCTGCGCCAATGCGCTGTCTGCTGTCACGCACAGAAAGCTTTTCAACTTCGGCTCTAGCTGGGTAATTCGGTCTAATGCTTCTTGAGTAATTTCCACAGCAGAGCGTTCTTTATTGACCAGTTGTCGGTGCAACTCGCGGATGGATGCCATGCTCGTACCTTTATCATTTCTACTTTGAGACAATACAGTTAATATAACTGGCAATTGTACCTGCTTACAGCCCGAAGCCAAAGTCCGCTATTTTTGTGGCGAAAGTTCGAGCCTCGAAGAGGGCTCCGCTAACGGGCGATCGGTCATTTTATATACAATAGATTAAATTCCCAAAATCCCACGGGACACAAAATAGCGATCGAGTTTTTTACCTAATCTTTTAACAAACCAAGAATGCAACTGTATTAGGACTGATGCAAAAAGTGTTTGACGCGAGATTAATATGAGTAAGCGGTAAGGTGTGCAATGCGATCCCTACATAATTAGGTTTTGCCTCCAAGAATGTCTCCGCAAGATCACAATCATTAGGAAATCAGTCATTCCCAATTCGGTAATCTAAATCCTAAAATATTAGAACCCAGCTTCTATTCGACCAAACCCATAATTTATGCTAGAGAAAGATGGCATAAAAAATAAACGAATCCCAGATTGTGACTGCTTTATTCCGGGGAATATTCAGACAATCCTAATTTTTTAGAAAACCAAACCACATTTGTTAGATTTGATTTATTTTGAAGAGCATATTTACCAGCATCTGAAGCTAATTCTTTATGAACTCAATCGCCTCCTGATACTCAAAAAAAATGATAAAAAATATAAAATCATGATAAAAAACTATTAGATTATGGCGGTTAATACCCTAATAATTAGGAGCAGAGTATGAAGAAGACTTTTGTAGTCAAAAATGACTGAAAGTTATCAGTCATCCGAGTGAATTAATGGGGGCTGCGCGATCGAAGAAAATAGCGATCGACCTTTTCCGATCCATGCCCATTGTGCCAGAGGTCAAACAGCCTGTCAGAAATCTGGGGTTCACAAAAAAGCTCGAAACGCTCACCGCCACGCCGAGGTCTTTTGTTGCGCGCACCTGCAAAAAAACAGCAGTCTTTCCTCAATTAGGACTAGCTGCGTGCATCTGGGGTAAAAAAAGCTAGTTATTTGCCACCACGATCCCCAGGAAAATAATTTCATCCGGAATTATCCCCAAAACCAAAGATATATGGTAAGAAGTTCCCGATGCCCCGTTGGAGGAATGCCACCTAAAGCTCACTTAGAATCCCACCTGACGGCAGAGGAACTCAAAATTCGCTACCGGCAGGCACAAAACACCACAGAGTCGCGCCGCTGGCACTTGCTGCTGTTAGTTTCCAGAAATTGGACTATCAAACAAGCAGCCCAAGTCGTAGGCCTCAACTACGACTACGCCAAAGAAATTGTCCAGCGCTACAACCGAGAAGGGCCTAACTCTGTGAGAAATCGCAGCGGAGACCGCCAGCCCCCTCCTGCAAAATCCTTGTTGAATCCAGAACAGCAAGAAGAACTGCGACAAGCGCTGCAAGGCCCTGCCCCCGATGGCGCAGACTGGACAGGCCCCAAAGTAGCTCGCTGGATTGCCGAAAAAATCGGTAGCGATCATGTCTGGCCTCAACGCGGCTGGGATTACCTCAAGCGGTTGGGTGCTGACTGGCGACGGCGGCGCAAAAAGTAGATAGTTCGCAATATTTAGAGGGGGTTGATTGCCTTCGTGCGATCGCTCCCTTTATTTTGGTTATTTTGCCACATTGGGGCGATCGAACTATTTTAGATTTTAGATTTTAGATTTGTTCTCCTATCTAAAATCTAAAATGGTTTGACTGATGTAACAATAGCTGCTTATATAGAATTTGGTTGTGTTGAGGATGTTAAATATGCCAGAGAGCAGGCGTTTTTTGTCGATCGCCAACAAGATGGCGGCAGTAGTAGCCGGCATTGGACTGGTTCAGATGTTAACCATCGCAAGTTCATTCTCTCAATCATCTAACCCGCGTTCTCTAGACGAACTCTACAAAATTCGCGATCGGCTGATCACCGAATTAGAACAACCCTCCTCTCCCTCCCCAGAACCAACCATCCTCTCCGGCTTAGTTCCCTTCGCAGCCAATCCTCAAGAACAACTGCTACAGCAGTTGCAAGCGGTGGAAGCTCAAATATTAGTAGAAAAGAGGGCTAACGACAACTTACAGCAAGCAGTCCGTTTAGCCAACCGAGCCGTAGAAACTAAACAGCAGGCCAATAAGTCGATCGCATCTTCGCAGCAAACTCAATTTTTCTGGCATCAAGCCATCAACAACTTGCAGGAAGTTCCTCAAAGTTCATTTTTAGCTTCCGTCACTGCCTCAAAAACTCAAGAATACCGGGAAAATTTAACAGCAGCAACCTTTCAAGTGCAGCAAGCAAAATCTGATTTTTTGGGGGCGCTTGCCCGAGAAAGCGGTTTGTCGGCTCAAGCTTCGATCGGCATTTGCAACCTTTCTAGAGAATGCGTAAACCTGCGGGGCGATGTGCCTCCTATCAGTCCGGCCAGCTTAATTAAATTGCCGATTGCTGTCGCCCTGATGCAAAAAGTCGAAAAAGAAAAAATTAGTCTGAACCAGGAAGTATTCGTCAATCGCGGTAATTTCACCGAAGACGCATCGGCAAAAATTACGTCGAATCGCAATTACCCGCTACAGCTACTGTTAGAAGAAATGATCTATCACAGCAGCAATATCGCCACCAATCAACTAATCGATTATTTGGGTTCGGATTACATCAATCAATATTTAGATAATAGCGGCTACGAAGTCACCCGCGTCAACTTCAAATTAATGGGGGAAAGAATTATGCCCTCCAACCCCGGTTCTGGTCGCAACCGCGTGACTGCTAACGAACTCACCGAAATGATGGTGCAAATTTACAACGGCGAAACACCCGGTGCTAAACTATTAATAGAAACTCTCAACCGCCAGTACGATCACGCTCTGGGATTTGCCGCATTGGAAGGAACGAAAGCTCAGTGGTTGGGGGAAAAAACAGGCCAAAATTCCTGGGTGCTCGGCACAACTTTAGCGATGAGCATTGACGACGAGGCCTATGTGATTACTGTGATTGACAGCCGCAGCGGCGAGCTACAAATGCGCCAGTCTATTTCTAAAATTGCCGATTACATTGTCCGAAACCCCAGCTTTTAACCGCTGGAATATACAATTTATAGGGGGGACAACGCACCGCCCAAACAGTTAAAAAATGCCGCATCAACAACTCAGCGTTTCCGTCAAAGGCAAAGGGTTTCCGATTCTTTGCTTGCACGGCCATCCAGGTTCCGGCGATTGTATGTCGGTATTCACAGAACACTTATCAAAGCGGTTCCAGACGATCGCCCCAGACTTGCGCGGATACGGCAACAGCCGCACCTCAACTTTCTTTGAAATGACCGATCACCTGGTCGATTTAGAAGCACTATTAGACAGATTAGGAGTCGATCGGTGTTTGGTAATCGGATGGTCTTTGGGAGGGATTTTAGCCCTGGAATTAGCCATGAAATATCCCCAGCGAGTCACCGGTTTGATTCTCCTTGCATCCGCAGCAAAACCGCGAGGAAGTCACCCTCCCATCTCTTGGCAAGATAACCTTTACACAGGTTTAGCCGGAATTATCAATTGGGCCCTACCCGGTTGGCAGTGGAATATTGATACTTTTGCGAGACGATCGCTCTTTCGCTACTTGATACAGCAGCATAACGCCACGCCTTACCGCTACTTAGCACAGGCAGGTACCCCCGCCTACCTAAAGACTTCCAACACGGCCACCAAGGCGTTAAATACCGCTCTGAGGGCTGGATACGATCGACTGCTGCACCTGGCCGACATTCAATGTCCCAGCTTGGTGTTGGCCGGAGAGGCAGATCGGCACATCACCTCAGCATCCAGTTTAGAAACCGCCCGCCACCTCCACGACTGTCAGTGGCAGTGCTATCCCAATACAGCCCACTTGTTCCCTTGGGAAATTCCCGATCGGGTACTCGCAGACATCGATCGTTGGATTGAGAGTCACCCCGAAGCAGTTGGCAATTGCTAGTCTTAAGTTTGGAGTGTGTCACAAGCAATTTATCACCCAACACTCAACAGTTTTGAAGTTATAAATCACAACTCAAAACCGCACAGCGTTGCGATGGAAGCGTAGCCCTCTCAAAACTCAAAACTCCCCTGTTGCTACTGACCGCTCAAAACCGGCCACAGCCCTCCATCACCAAGCTTTCCCATATCTTCTGCAACCGTCAAAGTAATTGGTTTGCAGCGGTGAATCGAAACACTAACACCTTCGGCCCCTTCATTTTCTATGTCTTCTACATATCCTGCTTTTGCAGCTTCCGCCTCTGCATCGGTTAAGAACGGGCCAAAATAGTAAATGCACCGCGGCGCTGAAGTTTTAACTTCAACCCACCAAGCCAATCCGAAAAAGTTGAGCAAGCTAATCAAGAATTCTTTCATCTGCTTTTCTAATGTATTTGACGGTGTTTTCAGGGTGCTGCGAACACGCCTAGGCTTTTGTTATTTACACGTGGCTGACTGCTGCCAAGAACCGATCCAAACCTATTTAAATATATCTAAATAGATTTGTGTCGAATTCCTGTTTGAACCTAGGGGCTAGGCCCCTTCTACTTTCGCCGGAACAAGTAACGACAGTCGATCGGCTATCCTTACTTGTTCAGGGTGTGGTGCTGCTCAATTCTGGGCGGCATCCACAATAAACTACTCTGTTGTGCTCTTTTTTTCAAGCACCTTTACGATCCGTGTACGTGAAACTTTTTGGGCCCGCGCTGACGGTAAATTTCGTATAAAGCCATCCCCGTTGCTACCGAGACATTCAGGCTAGGAGTATGGCCCCTTAAAGGAATTGAAACTAATCCGTCACATCCGCGCTGTATCAAAAGGCTCAAACCGTCAGCTTCACCACCCACCACTAAAACAGTGGGCCCTGAGAACTTGACTGTCTCTATAGATTGACCGACGCCTGCTGCAGTGCCATAAATCCAGAATCCAGCCTCTTTGAGTTCTTCCAGCGCCCGGTTAAGATTGACAACCCTCGCCACGGGCAGGCTTTCCAAGGCCCCTGCTGCCACTTTTCTCACTGCCGAGGTAATCCCAACAGCCCGCCGCTGCGGAATAACCATCCCCTGAGAACCCAATGCTTCTGCGGTGCGAATAATCGCCCCTAGATTGTGCGGGTCGTTGAGTCCTTCTGCTACCACAATTACTGGATCTTCGCAAGCCGACTTAGCCTTTGCGATCAGTTCGCTCAAATCCAGGTATTCGTAGGCTGATACTTGAGCGGCTACGCCTTGGTGGTTTGCTTTGCGCGTGATGTAGTCAAGGCGCAAATCGTCAACTTCGTCAATGATGCTGCCGTTGGCTTTGGCTTCGGTTAGCAAGCTATGAAAGCGGGGATCGTAGCGCAGGTGGGGAACAACCCAGATCCGGTTGAGGACTTGGTTTGTTTCTAAAGCTGCTTGCACCGCATGGCGGCCGTAAATCATGTCGTCTGTGTCTGCGTCTGGTTGCACGACTGTATTTGAGGCAGTGTCAACAGGGCGAGTGTCTCTGTCTTTGTCTCTGTCTCTGAAATGGTTGCCCCGGAATTCCTGCGGGCTATTGTCTTTGTCTCTGTCTTTGTAATAATTGCCCCTGGATTCCTGCGGGCTGCTGTCTCTGTTTCTGTCTCGGAAATTGTTGCGGGCCGGCTGCGGGCTGCTGTCTCTGTCTCTGTCTCGGAAATTGTTGCGGGCCGGCTGCGGGCTGCTATCTCTGTCTCTGTCTCTGTCTCGGAAATTGTTGCGGGCCGGCTGCGGGCTGCTATCTCTGTCTCTGTCTTGGTAATAATTGCCCCTGGATTCCTGGGGGCTGCTGTCTCTGTCTTTGAAATGATTATTTCTGCGAATTTCCGGTTGGCCGTCGGCATCAACTCTCCGTTTGAAAATTGCTCGCACGGGCATTTCTCGCGATTGGGGGGCGAAGGTCGATCGCTTTTGAGGCGCGTCTACTCCGCGAGTATCGGGACGGGGCTTGCGTTCAAACCGGGGAGAGGATGGTTGTGAGTCCTGACGGCGGCCTTCGCTTTTGAATGGCTTGCTGTCGGAATTCGATCGCGAGGAGTTTGGTCTGGTAAATTTTCTCATGGGTTTCTTGTGGTCAAAAATTTTTGGCTGAAGGCTAATGGATTGTAGATTGTAGATGTGAGATTCTTGATTGAGGGAGCAATCTTTTGGCTTTGAGATTTTAGATGGTCTAGCGAGGGAGCAAGGATTTTGCTGTGTTCAAATTGCTAGTTAATAACTGATAAATCCTGTTTTGCCGATCAAGATTTTTGCGGTTTTATGTTAGCCGTGCCAGGATGGTTAATTAATCCCTCCCCATTCCCAACTCTTAACTGCTAAATCCTTTAAGTCTCAAGATCTAAAAGTGCCAGAAGTTCGGTCAATCTTTCGGGATCGGTGAGATACAAATATCCGACCAAGGTTTCTAAGCTGCTGGCTTGTTGGTATATCTCTGGATCTGCTCGCTTAGAACGACCCGCTGCAGCATTGCGGCCGCGCTTGACAATAGCTAATTCTGTACTGTTCAAGTAAGGAGAGATCGATCGCAAGTGACGCGCTTGAGTTTCTGCTCGTACTTGCCCCACCACCAATTCGTGATAAGCTTGCAATCTTTTGGGTGGGACTAAGTACGAACTCCGAACGTAGAGTTCGTATACTGCATCTCCCAAATAGGCCCAGGCTGCGGGCGAAATTCTTTCTATTTCTGCTGGTGTAGCCCTCGCAGGATGCACTCGATTTAAACTGATATCAGTCAGACTCAGTTTGAGCCCGTCATCTGCGATCGGCGACATACTTTTTTAAATAAAACTTCCGCACAGCTTGGTTTTTCTAGTTACTTACTTATTTCGTCTTTCGTCACTTCCGCAATTATAGCTTTTACAGGACTGTTCGCTCTCAGATCACGAAGCGAGATATATAGGCAAAGCTTGGCGCGACGATGGCACTCCTAAAAAAGGCTTTTTACCAAATCGGGATGCTCTAATTTTTATAGCTGGCAAAAGTATAGTCATTTATAGACATGGGAGGCTTCAAGTCCCTCCCCCTTCACTTTACTACTTTGAGCGGATTAACCCGCCTCGGCTGAACTACGCAGCTCCCTATCCCATCGCTGAAGGCATTTGGGATTGCTTTTCTGAGAATGTTATACGCTGCGTTCACATCAGAATTAATTAACTGACCCGTCGATGTTTTGTACAAACCTCGCTTGATCCGTTTACCAGTGAACACAGGCTCTTTTTCTGTTTTCCCGTAAACAGGAATTGGGTCTAAACCAACAAAATTGGCTCTGGACGTGTAGGATTCTTCCCGCACAATTACTGTGATTCCCACCAAGCGAGCTTTGTATTCTAACATCTCAATTAATCGAGAGTGAGGAATACTGACAAAATTTTGGTTTGTTTGTTTACCGAGATTGATATCGGTTTTCCACTGTGGATTTTTGCCGATTACCAGCGTTCCAATTTGGTTCACTACCAAATGGTCAAAAATCACACGACTAGCATGATGCAAGTAATTATCAACTTTCTGATTACGACAGCGAGTTAATCGCTGAATTCTGGGTGAGGTTTGACGATTCCCTTTTAACTGGGATTGTAATCGGAATTTGCGTTTGTTGTAGAACTGGTTAATCGATTTCAATGGTCGCCCGTTAATCAACAAAGGGATAAATCCCGGTTGATTTGAAGTTAACGCCACTAAATTGTCCAGTCCCAAATCAATACTAGCTATAGAATTACCCTTGTTGACGGTGGGCTCCGGCTCATCATAAATCACCTCAATTACATAGGAATCAGATTTCGGAACCAGTCTAACTTGACAAATCTGGTTGGGATTGAGTTGGGTTTTAATTGAAAGCTCAGTGCCGGAAAGTTTGATAATTCCTTTCTTTAACTGTCTGCTACTAATTGCTTGAATCGTGTAGACGAGAAGGTTTCGCCCTTTAGTCTTATCTTTGTAATTTGGAAATTTTGGGCTACCCGTGAATCTTGAAGAGTCAGCTTTGTAAGCTTTAAGGGCTTCAAAAAACGATTTCCAATTCTTGTCTAGCACCATTAAGATTTGCTGACTTACTTTAGCAGGCAAAGCCTTATATGCTTCGTGAGACTTCATCAATCGGTTCATTTCGTTGTAATTGACATAACCCCATCCATAAATAAAGCTCTGACGAATGACGTAATTGGCTGCATTGTAGAGGTTTTTGGACTTGAAAGCTAGTTCGTCTATTTGGGCGAAACGGTGTTCCGTTGATTTAATGATGTGCCTCTGTGTTAGTTGCATTTGAGAGTTGCGTTTTTTGGGCGATGCGTATTCCTTGTTCAACACTCACAACAATAGAATACCATTATTGTTTATAATTGCTTATAAACTCAATGAAGTTTTACAATACCATTTTTCCGCGTGTTTGCCACACATATTTTACTGCCCATCCACCGAAACTCTAAGCATCGGGGAAATAGCGGCTGGCGCGTGTCGCAGCTTCTGGGAAAATAGGTATTGTTTTACCACCACAAAAATAAAAATTTGCTATCCAGCGTTGAGAACCGGATAGCTAATTTAATTCACTTTGGCGTCAAGCATCCTTGACGTTTTTTACCGCCTCATCAACCGAAGGCTGCAAAGACAAAAATTTCTCTAAGCGAACCAGTTTAACAGTCTGAGTTACGCGGGGATTTGAGACAATTTGCAATGTCCCCTCCAAGGTCTGGGCTTTTTTGACAAGTTGCACAAGTGCGCCCAAGCCTGAACTATCCACAAAGTCTATCTGAGACAAGTCCAAAATTACGTGTTTTGGGCCCTCGTCAATACATTTGCTTATTACCTTCCGAAAAGTGGCCTCAGAAAAAGCGTCCAGCAGGCCCGTCAAGCGAAATAACTGATAGTTATTCTTGACTTCGCGAGTGCCTCTGAGGCTAACGGTCAGGGTCAATGACTCAGGAATGACACCCTCCTAGCTAGATATGGCTTAAAGTCGAGGCTTCATTATAGGAGTTTTTTGGTTTTTTGTCTACAGTTTTTTAGTCATTAGTCATTAGTCATTGGTCATTAGTCAGAAGCGATCGACATAAACAGCCTCTGATGACTACTGACTAATGACTGCTGACTAAGGACTACTTACTGCTGGCTACTTTCTGATTGTCTCGCATTGACTGCACGAATCGATCGAATAAATAATCGGCGTCGTGGGGGCCCGGACTGGCTTCTGGGTGGTACTGCACTGAGAACAGTGGCAGAGTTTTATGTTTCAATCCGGCTACGGTGCGATCGTTCAAATTGAGATGAGTAATCTCTACTTCGGGGGCTAGAGAATCGGGGTTGATCGCAAAACCATGATTTTGGCTAGTAATTTCTATTTGCTCAGTTAAACCCGCTGGATGATTCAATCCCCGATGGCCGAACTTAAGTTTAAAAGTTTCTGCACCCAAGGAAAGTCCCAAAATTTGGTGTCCCATGCAGATGCCGAATACGGGTTTGTCCGACTTTAACAAAGCTTTCGCAGTCGCGATTCCTTCCGTTACCGCCGACGGATCTCCGGGCCCGTTGGACAGAAAAATGCCATCCGGGTTGTATTTGAGAATTGCCTCGGCTGACGTGTCGGCGGGTACAACAATTACCCGACAGCCGTAACTCGCCAAACGCCGCAGAATATTGCGCTTGATCCCAAAGTCTAGCGCTACCACCGTCCACATTTTGCCGTTAGCAGGTTTGACTGTAGGACTGAACTCCCAAACCGCATCTGTGGCTTCAGACCACTCGTAAACCTCGCGAGTGGTGACTTCCTGCACCAGATTCAGCCCGTCCATGCTGGGGGCATCTTGCACTTGCTCCAAAAGTTCCGCCTGGTCGAGAATCGTGGTCGAAATGCCACCGTTGATCGCTCCCACCGTGCGAATTTTGCGAGTGAGGGCGCGGGTGTCGATCCCGTAAATTCCGGGGATATCGTACTGTTTCAGGTAGTCTTGCAGAGATTGCGAGCAGCGCCAGTTACTGGGGCGGCTGCATACGTTCCGGGCGATCGCACCCCGAATTTGCGGGCGCGAGGATTCTTCGTCTTCGAGATTTACCCCGGTATTGCCCAATTCTGGATAAGTAAAAGTTACAATTTGACCGCAATAGCTGGGATCCGTCAATACTTCTTGGTAGCCCGTCATTCCAGTATTAAATACTACCTCGCCAACGACCGTGGCGTCAGCGCCAAACGACCAGCCGCGGTAAGCAGTACCGTCAGCCAGGACTAGGAGAGCGGGTTGTGCAGTTGAAAGTGACATGGCATCCTTAATTACTTTCGTTTGGTTTAATTCTTACCACTGCCAGGGATTTGATGCTAGTCGGCAATATAGCGATCGCAAATCATTTGTAAATTAATTAAGGGTTCGATCGAGCAGCCGTTTAATTGAGTGTTGGTTCAAAAC
>NZ_JAUBVE010000080.1:0-31429 GCF_036705715.1 Microcoleus sp. AT3-D2
TACAATTATGAGTTAGCTTTCAGGTCTAAAATTCAAAACCTCTAATTATAACATAGATTTTTTTTGCAAGAGGTCTAGTAATTTAGGGCGTTGCGGAATTACAATATGAGTTGATGAGGGATAATAAGGCGAATTTTGAGGAAATGCCCTGAATGCAGCTCAACTCATATCCGCAAAATAAGCTCAACCTTCTAATAATAAATTTCCCGCCTTTGCCGCACAGCCTTAGCGATTGCACCATAAACCTTTGGGAACTTTCACCGTCACGCTTGTAGGCGATTTAAAGCAGTCGGTAGATACTTTTAAACGATCGTTTTTCAAGACACAGAGGCTCAAACCTTGCCGCACCCGTCCTACAGCCGAAAGATTTGACCCCTCAAAAAAACACCTACCCATTCACGGAAATTCCACGAACCAGAAAGCGATTAAACACTCGCGACTGCTAACTGTTCGGCCGCCTCTTTCTCGTTCATCTCGTCGAGTTTTTGCCAAACTTGCTGCATCAATTCATCCAATCCAACTCTACTAACGGCGGAAATCAACAAAACAGGAGCGCCGCTAATTTCTTTAATTCGGCTGATTAAATTAGCGATTTCTTCGCTTTCGAGGTCGATCGCATCTACCTTATTAAAAGCCAAAATCTGCGGTTTATCGGCTAAACCACGTCTGTAAGCCTTTAACTCTTCCTGAATTGTGACGTAATTGGCGATCGGATCTTCATCCGTAATATCAATCAAATGCAGCAACAACCGAGTCCGCTCAATGTGCCGCAAAAACTCGTAACCCAAGCCAGCACCTTCGTGAGCTCCCTCAATCAATCCCGGAATATCTGCAAACACCGTACCGTCGCCAGTCGGTTTTCTGACTACGCCCAAATTCGGGACTAAAGTTGTAAACGGATAATCTGCTATCTTGGGCCGAGCCGCAGATAAAGCTGAAATTAAGGTGGATTTGCCAGCATTCGGCATCCCCAGGATTCCCACTTCAGCTAATAGCTTCAATTCCAAACGCAAAAATTTGTGTTCTCCTTCTTTTCCCGGCATCGCATAATCTGGAGCGCGGTTGGAATTGGTCAGAAAACACTTGTTTCCCAAGCCACCTTTGCCGCCTTGGGCAACGCAAAACGTCTGTCCGGGCGTTACTAAATCTGCTAAGATTGCCTGAGTTTCCGCGTCGTAAACTACTGTACCGCAGGGAACTTCGATCGTGCGATCGTCCCCAGAAGCCCCCGTCATATTCTTCGGCGCGCCACGCTTCCCGTCATCGGCTTTAAAAATCCGGTTGTACTGAAAATCCAGCAGCGTTTGCAGGCTTTCCACCGCCACCATAAACACAGAACCGCCCCGCCCGCCGGTGCCGCCACTGGGCCCGCCCGCCGGTACATACTTTTCTCTGCGAAAAGCTACCATACCGTCGCCGCCTTTGCCGGCTGCGACTTGAATATCTGCTCGATCGATAAATTGCATAATTTAGTCAGTTGTCAGTTGTCATTAGTCAGTTGTCATTAGTCAGTAGTTATTAGTCATTAGTCAGTAGTTATTAGTCATTAGTCAGTAGTTATTAGTCATTAGTCAGTAGTTATTAGTCATTAGTCAGTAGTTATTATGATACCAGATCCAAGTACCATATTCCCCTTTTGCTTTAGTCCGGGTCGGCAGACGACAGCCCAGTTTAGTCGCGACTTACACTTGCCCTAAAATTATAATTATACCAATTCTCAAAAGTAGTGCAGAGCAAGAGATTGTACGCGAGCATCTGTAGGGAATCGGCAATGCTGTTTCCGGCTCCTAAATCTGCGATTTTTAATAATTTGTATAAGATTGAGGATTGTACCAAAACTTTTGTTTAATTAGTATTATCAAAGCAGATTTGAGCTTAGCAGGACTCACGCACAAAAACTGAATAAACCGGGTTTTTCTACTGGCTTTTCTACTGGCGCGGATGGGTGTAACGATGTTTTGTCCTAGAAAAACCCGGTTTTTGCATTTTGGACTAATTAGTAGTCATTGGTTAATAGTTACACTCATTAATCCAATATTTCACAAGAATGACAACTGCCTACTGACAACTGACAACTGACAACTGACAACTGACTACTAACAATAGGACGATACATCTTCCTTACATTCATCTGCCAAATAGCAGAGAGCTCGAAAGCGCATCCCGACTAACTGTTCGTAAAGCGGGTTAATCTGGCACATCGCCGGAATGTGGACGATTTTGCGACCAAATAACACGACATCTCGCTCAAACGGACACTGGGGCGGAATAATTTTACAGACAAAGTGTGCCAATTTTGGGTCGTGAATTTCCCAGCCGTCAAGCCAGTCTTTGACGGGTTGCAGGACATTTTTCTGGTGAGGTTTAGGTAGCTGAGATGAAAGGGGTGTTCCGACTACGGGGGGGACAATCGCATCAAAGACGATTTGGCTGCTGGGCCCCTGCGGATCGCACTTGCTGTCTTCGATAGTGTGTCGCAGAGCTTCGATGACCTCTACGTTCTGACCCAAAGCTGTGCAAAACTTGTAGATTACCTCGTCTTCGCTGAGCGAGTAGGTACCGTCTGCCAAAGCTACCATGACTGCTGTCCTCAAAAAATCCTCGCCTTTGGCGGTGTCTTTCCCTAACACAGCGGCTAATTCCTCTGGGGCAATAGGTTCAAAACCGTCCTCAAAAGATACCGGGTGTAGTTCATCCTGAGTTAGATTTGCAATCATTTTTTGCTCGTCTTCGTCAAAGTTGCCGTCTGCCCAAGCAATTGTCAGCAATCCCCGCAGCCAAGCAGTAATCTCTTCATTGGTGCAGGAAGATTTAGCGTTACTCATTAGCATTTCCACTTGGATGTACCAGTCAATTTGTTCGTTTACAGCGGGCTCAATATTCCCCTCCCAATAATTTTTACTGGTTTTTTGGTCGATGGATGATCTATTTGTGGAAGGTTTGTGCCCGAAGATTGCTCCAAACGTTTGTAGTGGACGTGTTAAAAGCATATTTGTTTCTCAGCAGCATCGCTGACTAGCGAGCTAATCTATTGGCTAATCCTATTCCCCAAAAATTCATCTATCGGGAGGAATAGGTTTGTTGAACTTATCTTAACTCTAGTTCCACCCATTGAGATGACGATCGACTTTTATTCAAGCCCGATTGCCATTAGCAACCCAATTTTTCGCAAGAAATAAAAGGTTGGCAAGCGTTGGATCTAATCAGACACTGGGTTTGTCACCCAGAGGCGATCGAACTTCGCTCTCTTTACATTTTAATATATATTTTTGTAAATTTTTCTGTCCAGGCTGGACAATATTAACAGCGAACCGGATTTAAGCTGTTGAAATAAAAGTATTTGAGGAAAATTTGACCGCCGATAAAAGCTTTTGATTGCTGTGTCCGTCTAGAAATGATTGATTTTTTTTTAACTTCGGCGGCACAAAATCCAGCGCAATTCCATTGGCGGGCGTGCGTTTGCCATCGGGAAGACATCTCGACCGGTGGCCCAACTGGGAAACCAAGGCGTCGGTGGCCAGGCTCCTTCCGGCAGGTGGTGGCGTTCATATTCAAACACCAATTCGTTGGATATTGGGACTAAGGGCAACCCTTCCATGGCGGTGGCGAGTTCTTGGGGTGTAAATAAAGTAGACCAGGAGAGTTGGGCAACTTGTCGCACGAGGGCATCTGGCTGGTAGTCGCCGACGGTTAAAAACGTGCTGAACAGCAACAGACCTCCGGGAGACAGGGAATCGCACATTTTAGCGAGGAAAAGCCGTACTTGATCGCTGTCTCGAAAATGTGAGATGACTTCGGCGGCAACTGCTAACTGGTAGCGGGCAGGTTTCATCCGCATTAAGGGGTCGAGCACATCGCCTTCAGTCACTGTGACGGGAAGGTTTTCGGCTGTTACTGCCGCTTTCAATTGTTCTGCAAACGCGGGAGTTAGTTCGATCGCATCCACAGAATAGCCTAATCTCGCCAGCGGCAAGGTATTGCGGCCGGTACCAGCCCCCACGTCCAAAATCCGCACTCGATCGGGCGTGCCCAATTTAGCAGCCGTTGTCATCAATTTTGCGTCTGGATGAGAGCCGAAAAGCGGAGGTTCTCTGGTGTCTACCCAGCTTTTGTACTGTTCTCCAACTGTTGAGGTAGTAACAATCACTTTGCAGGCTAAACCGGTTTGTGGCGGCTGCACTGATTCGTATTGCAGGATCAGCATCGATGCTGTGGAGGTGCGGTAGCCTTGTTCTAACTTGGTGGCTAAAAGCTTGCTGAGTTCGTCTCTGCGGTCTTCGGGCAGGGGTCTGTCGAGAGTGCTAAATAGATTTTCTATTGCCTTGAGATAGTGGCTTAGCATTCCCGGTACGCAGGGGAAAATTAATTCTCCGCGAGCGTTTACGCGAGTATTAATTTTGTAGAGGATAGCTTGCTGGAGAATGTCGGGATTTACTACCAGCGGTAGCTGTTCGGTCTGGTTGATTGTACTGTCGGCGCCCATAAATTCCGCGAAGAAGTCATTAGTTATTAGTCATTAGTCATTAGTCATTAGTCATTAGTCATTAGTCGTTAGTCATTAGTCATTAGTCATTAGTCATTAGTCATTAGTCATTAGTCATTAGTCGTTAGTCATTAGTCGTTAGTCATTAGTCATAGGGAAGTTTTTTGAGAGCTGACTGTACAATTTAAAAGTATAAAAAAGCCGATTTTAGATTTCTTTGGTTTCGTTGCTTAGTATTTTTAAGATTTTAGAAAAGGCGATTTTAGAGCTTTATTTTGCATAAAATCCCAATCTCTAATCTCAAATCTATCGACCAAGCCCAAAACCAGATTAGGTCTGAAAATCGGAGTTAGTATCCATATAAGCTGTAGCGAATTCAAATTTTATCTTTCACGGCGAGGTGGAAAAAGCGTCAAATCCTCTCGCCTTCTCCCCTCTCTCCTTCCCCTCGTCAGCCATAACAGGCAATTTATATGGATAGCAACTTAAAGCTGGGCTTAGTTGCTGCCGGTAAAAGTCACTTCGGGGAACTTTGACTGAGCTTCAGTCATCGGGCGTCGTCTGCCTTCCTCTTGCCAGTAGTTGATTACTTCTGTGGCTTGGTTGAGGATTTCGACTCGATCGTTATCAGCAATCCAGTGTTTGGCTTCGAGTTCGTTTTTGAGGTCTTCCCACGCATCTTTGCGGGGCCAGAAAAAGTAGGATGTCAGCGGGCTAGTTCCTTTACCTACAACTTGGTCAACGGCGAGGGCAACATTCTCTTCTAGCCAGAGAACTTTTAAGATGAACTTGGACAAGCAAACCTCCAGGGTTCCGATCGAACTTGTTAAAAATTTCTACAATCGCTAAGCGTAGCACACTCTGTTCGATAATTGGTCATCGGCCATGAAAAGTTTTGTGGCGCGGCTGGTTTTAGCGCCACTCAGGGGCTGGGAAAAGATAAAATTTGGGTTTTCACCGCAATACGCTTGGGCCCGATCCCGATCCCCCCTAGCCCCCCTTAAGAAGGGGGGGACAAGAACTTACTCTTGCGTCCCCCTTCTTAAGGGGGATGCTGCAAGGGATCTCGGAGGAATAAACAGTTTTAACCCAAGCGTATTGGTTCTCACCGGCCCTAGGTACAAGGATTAGTTAAGTTGTGAACAGAGTTATTTTAGTCTTCGACATTGACGGTGTGGTGCGGGATGTGTCGGGTTCCTACCGGCGGGCGATCGCGGATGCGGTGGAACATTTCACGGCGGGTGCTTTTCGTCCGAATTCTCTCGATATCGACTCTCTGAAGTCGGAGGGTGTGTGGAATAATGACTGGCAGGCGTCTTTTGAGTTAGTTTGCCGTTATTTTGAGGGGATTGGCCGATCGAGAAATGAACTCGCTCTCAACTATGAGGAATTAGTGGCTTTTTTCCAAAGTCGCTATCGCGGGCCCGATGAGAAAAATTGGACTGGTTACATTTGCGACGAACCGCTGTTGTTAAGTCCGGCTTACCTGGAAAGTTTAACGGTTGGGGGAGTTGTTTGGGGCTTTTTTAGCGGGGCGATGCGGGATGAAGCTGCTTATGTTTTGTCAGGGAAACTGAGTTTAAATTCCCCCATGTTGGTGGCGATGGAAGATGCACCGGGAAAACCCGATCCGGCTGGACTTTTCGCGGCAATTGAACAGTTGGAAAATCTGCACGGTTTAGAAAAAAATTTGCCCGTGATTTACGCGGGAGATACTGTGGCCGATATTTACACGGTTGTGAAGGCGCGGGAAGTGCAACCAAATCGGGTTTGGCTGGGGGCTGGAATTTTGCCGCCTCATGTTTTGGATGATTCTGTGCGCTGCGAGGCTTATGCTGCAGTGCTGGAAAATGCGGGTGCTGCAGCGGTTTTCAGGAATGTCGAAGAGTTGACTGCTGCGCGGATTTGGGAATTAGTCAGTTGTTATACCAATTTTTTATGAGGTTCCATAGAATCCGATCCCCCCTAGCCCCCCTTAATAAGGGGGGGACAAGATTCTTCTCAAAGTCCCCCTTATTAAGGGGGATTTAGGGGGATCGAGATATGTGCAACTTCACATTAAATTGGTATTAGTTGTTAGTTGTTAGTTGTCAGTTGTTAGTTGTTAGTTGTCGAAATAACAAATAACCAATGATATCGTTTCCGGTTGTATCGGAATAATAAAATCGAGTCAACAGTCAACAGTCAACAGTCAACAGTCAACAGTCAACAGTCAACAGTCAACAGTCAACAGTCAACTTTCCCTTTGAGATTATTGCAAGTGCAAGAATTTGTCTAATGCACTGACGGCAAGTGGCGGCCAGCGGCGGTTATTGGCAACCCAATCGATGTCTTTGTAGCGGGAGTCGAGGCCGATGGCTGCTACCCAATTGCTTTCAGCTTCGCCGCGCTTTCCTGCTTCCCAAAGACAGGCGCTGAGGGCGGCTCTCATGTCGGCAAATTGGGGGTATCTGCGGACGATGTTTTTCATGTTGCGAATTGCTTCTTTGGTTTGCCCGTTTTGATAAAGTGCGAGGGCGTGGTTGGCGCGGGCAAAGGCGTATTCGGGGGCTAGTTCAAAGGCTTTGCTGTAGTCGGCTATTGCTTGTTCCCATTTTCCTAAACCTGCTTCGGCGTTGCCTCGGTTGTTGTAGGCGGCTGGATCTTGGGAGTCTAATTCTAGTACATGATTGTAGTCGGCGATCGCTTCTTCCCAGCGTCCTAAACCTTCTAGGGCGGTGCCGCGGTTGAGGTAGGGATCGGGGGCGTCTGGTGCTAGTTCGATCGCTCTTTCGTAGTCGGTAATAGCGGCTTGTAGTTTGTTTTGGCTGACTCTAGAATTGCCTCGGTTGCTCCAAGCGGCGGCTTCTGAGGGAAATTTGTCAATGATTTGAGTCCAAAAAGTTTCTGCGGCGGGAAATTTGCCTTCATTTGTAGCTTCAAAAGCTTTTTGAACGAGTTCTCCCAATTCCTGTTGGGGATCGGTGATATCTGTTGGTTGTACTTGGGCGGCAACGGGCGCGATATTTCCTAACCATACTAACCCGGTTACAATTAATACTGTAAAAAATGTGAAAAGTGAGCGAATCATTGTTGTTGGTAGTTTAAACTTTGCTAAACATATTATTAACCGAATTTGCCGGGGTTGCTTGGATAAGTTATACCAATTTTTTATGAGGTTGCATAGAATCCGATCCCCCCTAGCCCCCCTTAATAAGGGGAGTAGGGGGTGGGACAAGATGGGAGCATCTCAATGAAAGCAGGCAAGGTAGAAATTGGAGTTTTGAGGCAGGAGGCAGGAGAAAGAAGGAAGAAGCCAGAAGAAGTGTTTTTACAAATATGAGATGCTCCCGACAAGATTCTTCTCAAAGTCCCCCTTCTTAAGGGGGATGCGAGGGGGATCGAGATATGTGCAACTTCACATTAAATTGGTATTAGGGATAATTTGGTGAAAAAACGCTTGCTGATTTTGGGCGGGACGGGGGATGCTGCTGAATTGGCGGTAAGAGCGTCTCAAATTGCTGAAATTGAGGTGATATCTTCGCTAGCAGGACGCACTCAACAGCCTTTTACCCCAAAAACGGGTTCGGTGCGAATTGGGGGGTTTGGTGGGGCGACTGGGCTGGCGGCGTTTTTGCTCGATCGCCCGATCGACTTTTTGATTGATGCTACTCATCCGTTTGCGGCTCAGATTTCTGCTAATGCTGCTGTTGCTGCTGCTGAATGTAATGTGCCCTTTTTGATGCTGGTGCGGCCTGCTTGGGAGAGGGTGGAGGGCGATCGCTGGATTGAAGTTGCCAGCCACTCGGAGGCTGCAAGGGCTTTATTAGGGCAGTCTCAGCGGGTGTTTCTCACCATTGGTAGGCAGGAATTGGCTGCTTTTGCTGGTTTGGATGCTGTTTGGTTTTTGATGCGGGCGATCGATCCTCCGGCACTCAATTCTCCTATTCCTCATGGTAAATTGTTATTAGCAAGGGGGCCTTTTTCTTTGGATGAGGAGCGCCAATTACTATTAGAATATCAGATTGATACTATTGTTAGTAAAAACAGCGGGGGCGGTGCTACTTATGCGAAAATTGTTGCGGCTAGGGAACTGGGAATGCCGGTGGTGATGGTGCAGCGGCCGCCGATTGCGGATGTTGAAAAGGTTGCTGATGTTGCAGGGGCGATCGCTTGGTTAGTTAAGCAGTTATTAGTCAATACGCTTGGGTGAAGCTCGATCCCCCCTAGCCCCCCTTAATAAGGGGGGGACAAGATTCTTCTCAAAGTCCCCCTTCTTAAGGGGGATTTAGGGGGATCTCCGAGGAATAAATAATTTTAACCCAAGGGTATTGAGTTATTAGTTATATCATGTCCGATCGATTACCCCTAATACGGTAGGGCCGGGTTCACCAACAATATCTGCCAATAATTGACAATCTCCAAAACCCGCCCTTTTAATCGCTTTGGTTTCCCTACAGCAGTTTTGTCATCGTCGCCGCTAAATTTGTGCTCTCACCCAAGATCGAAAGGCTTTCATCGCGACGTTTCTGCCGGCTGTTTTGCTTTGTTCTAAATATTCGGGGATGAGCTCGGTGATGGGGAAGTTGGGAAACTGGAGACTACGATCGCACTGTAGGTATTTTCCATCTTGCAGTACGCTGATTTGCAGGTTGCGGCCGTTGTAGCGCCACAATTCGGGTACTCCTAATGCTTCGTAGTTGTTGAACTGAGTGCGGGAGGTGAGGTCGATTTCTATGGCTAAATCGGGAGGTGGGTCTGTTTCTAAGTCGATGCGGCTTTTGCCTCTGACTGCGGCTTCGTTTTGGATGTAGAAACAGGTATCTGGTTCTACTCCTTGAGCCATTTTTTGATTTTTGAATGTGGTGGAACCTAGAGACCAAAATTCCATACCAAGTTCTTCGAGTAGTGCTTCGACTAAGTTACCAATCAGGACTTTACCAATTTCGTGTTCGGGTAGGGGAACCATGATTTCTAATGTTCCTTTGCTGTATGAAAGTCGGGATGCGCGACTTTCTCCCAATTCTGTTAGTAGGGTTTCAAACATCGGCCAGGTTATGTCTTTGAGTAATAGTTGATTTCCTGGCTGGATGATTATTTGTTTTAGTTCTAGCTGCATTTTTTGACTGTTTTAATAGGATTTGAAATATAAAATAATTTAAGTTAATATGTTTTAGCAATGCCGAACTTATGCGGAATTGCTGTTAGAAATTAAAATTAAATTTATTGAAAGCTAGGATGGTGGTGGGCAATCATTTCCTTCAGCAGTTCTCATTCCTCCTATGAGAGTTTCCACAATTACGCACTGCTTAGCAGCGGTGTTAGGTAGAGAACCGGGTGGATAAATTGTCACTGTAAAACCGTCAGTTAGTTGTCGTGGCGTTCTGCTCTGTATTGATGGGCTTGTGATCCAGCCTTGGTAATTAAAAGTAATTGATTTGATTGTGGAAACTCCATTACCTTGAGCAAAAAGTTTGACCTGTCCGGGCTTTATTTCGCCTCCTGCATCCAAATTTTGTGGAGTATTAGTATCGATCGTAAATGTTGGCTTAACTGGCGGATTAGCATTAGGATCGTAATTGAATGTAACTGTGACATCGCGCTTAGTTCGCTTTGCTTCGCTTTGTGCAGTTCGCAAGGTTTGCAAAACTCGATCGTTCACGGTGCGAACTCTTTGTCTGTTGATGAATCCCTGCCAGCTTGGAGCGGCGATCGAGCTTAATATACCTATGATTAACGCTATCACGAGCACTTCTAAAAGCGTGAATCCTCCATCGCCTTTTCTGGATACAGTTTTGTGGAAATTAGGGGTAGGCTTGGCAGCACACTTATGCAAAAGTTTTAATAATATCGGTGGGGTTTTCATGGTATTCTCCTATTATTTATCGGCGGGCGGCGATTCGGAAATGTGTTTTAGAAATCCGTTATTTTCCTATTGCACCTAGACCTTTTACTTGAACGGTTGCTGTTGGGAAAAATGCCGATTTGTTGGGGTTGTAAGCAGTATCGTTGGGTTGAAGGCGACGCAGGCTGTTTCCTCTTATAGTTACTCTGGCTAAGTTTTTCGAGGTATCTACACAAGCGTAGAAGCTATTTATTTGGTCGTCTGGCGAGGGTATTCTTAGCGTTGCTTCTCCGATTGCTGTTGCAGTTCTTTGGTCGATAGGATTACCAAGAGCAGTCTGGCATTCAGTCCCTGTGACTGCCGGCCCTGTACTGTGGTCGATGTAGTTAACCAATACTTCAGGATCGGGAAAAACGGCTCCCGGCATCGTCACATTTACCGTGGGCTTACTAAAGTCAAAACTTGTATTAAAAGCTGGATCTCGTTGTTGAGTGTCTTTTGTCTCACTATCTTTGTAGTAAGGATAATTAGGATCTGTAGTATTTGTCGCGTTAGGGTCTCTGATTCCATCCGTAATTTCGTAGCGAGCAATGCGGGTAGGACAAGTGCCTCCTGAAGGCTGACACCAAATAGAAGTAGAATCAGTTTCTTTAATCTGGTAGTAGGCAACTAATGATAGTACATAGGTGTCGTTGCATTTACCAGGGTTAGTATCGCAATCTTTTGGTTTTACCGTCTTAGCAACTTCTGGGTTAAAAGGAACAGAATTTTTCCTCGGTTGCTGCTTCCAAAATACGAGGATTGGAGTTCCATCAACAGGAGACGGAAGTTGAGAGCTGATAGCAGGGATGCCTGTAGGAGTCGTGGTGGGAGTGCTGGTAGTAGCGGGATTATTATCGTAAATATAAATAGCTTGACTCAAATCTTGGGAGATGAAATCAGCGGCGGCCTGAAGGTCTTGCTCGGTATTTGATTTGACTTGTTCTCTCCTGTCGGTATTCAACATATCGACTACAAAACCGAGCATCGGCGTAAGGATTAAAAACGCCATAATTGCTCCGACTAATAGCTCGACCAGAGTCATCCCATTTTCTGTTTGAGTTGGCCCGGAGCGGTTTCGCTGGTGCTGACTTTTGAGAAGCAACCTGAGTAAAGTTTTCATTTTGACTTTTCCTTTGTCAAATGGGGGGAGCGGTTTTAATCTAATAACAAGGAATTTAATTGGTACACTTTTGAGAATCACCTTGGAGGCGAGTGCACAACGATCCATAGGAGGAGGCCTCTCCTGTAGTAGGGGGAATTTCTGATTGCATTACCACCAAAGGCGCTTTAGGATTGCCCAGACCGGAATTAGCGACTGATTGCTGTGTAGTTGTCAGCGTGCCCGAAGAAGAAAAAGCATCGGCCCGGTAAACCCGCACAATCAGGTTGTAGCCTGTGTCTGTGGGAATAGTGGTTCCTGTATTTGGGGGACGAACACCCTGAATATAAAAGTCTTTGCTGCTAGCACAACCTCCCCCATCCGTGTCAACGCAGTACAAACCACTGGAGCTTGTAGGAGGAGCAGCAGTGTCGGTAGGAAAACCTACTGGGCTTGTTGCATCATTAGGTCTGATCGCCCCCACTCTCAGAGCGTCAATGTAAGCTCTCCCCGCCATCGCAGCCAGTTCGATCCGCCGCGCTTGGACGCGAGTCGCTACTGAGAAGGCCATCACGGGGGCGATCGCGATCATCAGCACCGAAACTACAATCATCGCTACCAATGACTCGATAATCGTGTAGCCAGAATCTTGTGGCTTCAGTTTTTGGGCGCAACTGCCAGATTTACTCTCAGTCGGCTGGCTGCTGAATCCTGTTTCTGTCTTTGCTCCCTTGAATAACAAGGGTTGCGAGTAGCTGTTGTCTTTTAGTAGTTTATTCATGGTTAGGCACCTGCTTTAGATTTGCAGAATGAATCTGTTGGGCGCAAATTGCCAGTGACAGCTTTCGTTGTCCCGTCCTTATCAAGGAAAGCACACAACAATGTTTGTACCCACTCGTCATCACGAGGTACTTCCTGGAAATACTCGTCCGGGGTGCGTTTTGTGGGAGGAGTCGTGAACTTTCGGGTAAACAAGTCGGGTGGCTGAGATAGTAAGCCCAAGTCATAACCCCAATTCCGAGCAGGAGCGCTGAAGAAGGGAAGGCTACCGGCGCCGGCATCAGTTCTGTATAAAGCTCTTGGAACACCGCCAGTGTAAGTGATTGCGGGTGGGGCTGGGCTCGGTGAGATTGGCGGTGAATCGAAAAGACTCCGCAACTTAGTAGCTGAAGCTGTCTGCTGCGAAGCCGCCGGATCTAAAATCGGGATATAGGGCGCGGTGCTGTAAGCACTCCGGCCGAACTGAATAAAGGAACCCTGGATGTTTGTGGAAACTGCCCCGGCATTCCAGCTTTCCAAGAAGCGGGGCAAGTTTTGCAGGCCTCCGTTAAAGTCACCGACATTACCGAGCGATCGCGAAGGAGTATCGTTCGAGCCTACGACCATATTAAATGTTGTGTTTACAGCCGTCGTTATCCACCCGGTTGCCCTCACAATACCTGTACCTTCTGGCAAACTGGTCGATGAAGCAGCCGCTGGCGGCGCCGTCACAGTTTGGATCTGCAAAACCGGCATGAGTAGTGGTTGCGAGCCTTCATTTAGGTTTGCTGGTGTTGTTGATACTAATTTTGGTAAATTTGCACCGCTCCCGTCCTTCAGCGCCTGGTTAAACACAAAGGGATAATTCTGTGAACCGTAAGTCACTGTAGTACGGTTGGCCGCCGCAGTCGTCCCAAACCACAGAGAATTATCTGTTAAATTTGTGCCTGGCCCATCAGTAACCGTTGTGCCAGTAATCCCTAATGGCACAGGAGCATTTGGCGTCTCCAGTGCGTTACCAGTTCTCTTAAAGGCAACACGGCGGGGGAAGCGTTGCAGTTCTGGGGTTGGCGGAATTGCAGTTGTTCCCGCTGGATAAGGAGTGGCTGCGGCTGTTATGTTCTGACCAACAGTTGCCTTACCTGCTGCTGGTGTGGATGGGTCTGCCGCTGCTGGATTTACATACCAGTCCTTATCCTCACACGCAGAAACCGGGATTTTGTTACAAACTTCCATCAAATACTCTGGGAACTTCCCACGTCGCTGCACGGGGGTGACAAAGTTGTTGAAGTAAGAACTTGTAATCGGGGGAGTGGTGGTGACATAGGTAGCGTCTGTCACAGTTATCGGGTCTGTTTGTGCCTTTAAATTGCCGTCAGCCTTGAACGCCCCGCTGGAAAGTCCGTTTGTCACAAAGTTGTTGCTGTAAAATCCTTGCTGTTTGCGAGGCATTACAGCAGCAGCACCGGCATTATTTCTCAGGTCAAAATCTCCCTCGTTGCGGAAGCCAAAACGGTAATTTGTTGAAAGCAGGGTGACAGCATCTGCCAGTATGTTTGCGGGACGCCAGGTGTCGCCGGTTGTACATTGACCACCTAATCTGGGGTCGTTTGGGCGACAGGCAAAGTTCTTATTGAGGTTTGCGGCTGCGCGATCGTAAAAGGCACTCCAATTACCCACGGCCTGAGTAAACTCTTCGCCGGAGTGAAGGTTAAATTCGTTTTTGATGTAAACGGGTAAATTAGATGCCAAAGTCAGCCCCTTTTCCATGACTACATCCGCCACAGTAGCGGAGGAACCAGGAACTCTGCCTAGCTCCTTACCATTCACAAGTAGAATTCCGTTGGGCTTGCGAGTAGGGTCTAGCCGGGAATCTGTGGGGCTGACTGTTGCGCTACTACTTTCATCTATGCCACCTGCGACAAGACCAGGGCGAGAACTGCGATCGGGCAGCGCGTCGTCGCGAGTGGCATAAATAATCCCGCTGTTTGGCAGTAAATACTCGTCCGTTCCAAATTTAGTGCTTCGCAGTACATTGAGGTCTATTTGAGTGGCGCGAATTTCTAGGGGTTGCCGTTCTTCTAAAGGCTGGTTGTAATTCCCTGTTAGTGTTGCTGCTTGGGCACCTGTGGTCGGGCTGCTCAGGGTAAAGGCTTCGTTAACGTTGGTAGCCGGATCATCACGATCGATCGCCTTGATTTCTCTGGCATTCAAAAATGCTACTTCTTGGATAGCCCCGTTAGGAATGAGTGTGGGAGCGGGTACGATCGAGCCGTCAAGTATCTGTATGGCGCAATTAGTCGAGTCGATCGCAGCTTTTTCTGCCAAATTGCGATCGGTGTCTGCTTTCACAAGAGCATCTCTCAACGGCTTATTAGCAAAGCGACCGTCGGGGAAGACTAAGTTAGCTTGCATATCTAAAGCAGCTTGTCCGCCAGTAAGCAAGCCTGTTGTGGCAGAAAGCGTTGAAGCGGCACCCGGTCGCGCTTTCGGGGGGCCGTAGGTGATGCCGTTGTTGGAGCCGATCAAGGTCTGCCGTGTTCCTAGCCCAGGTGCGCGTGTTGCGATATCTGGTGCGAGCGCTCCCTGGCCGCTGACATCGGGTAGGCTTCCCGTCGAAATGTTTCTCGCTGTGGAAGCGTTGCTAGGGTCGTAATAGCTGCTGACGCAGGCCAGCGGTTTGTCATTCAACTCTCCCTTGGCCGGGGGACTATCTTTATAGTGATAAACTACCGTCGCCCGCATCCGCAAATCGCCTTTGGCATATTTCTTAGCGGTGGTAGCCTGCTCAACAATACCTGGAAGTAGAGTAGTAGACGGGACTGCTGATGGGAGAGTTGCGCTGATATCGGTAGGAGTAGACCAACCTGGGTCCCAGGTAGTCCAGTTACCGGCAACATTATCATATACTTGTGACCCCGGCCCCAGTGGTGACATCGGCATGGAGTCGGGCCAGACGACACGGTACTGCTCAGTGGCGGTCGTTGTTGGGTCGTCGTAAGTGTTCGTGTCCCCAGTTACGGGGTTGCCATTTGCAGGATTTATCCAGCTAGGCGGCGGGAGGAATGAATTAGTGCGATCGTAAACCCCTGCACCAGTAATGACGCGCAAGCCACCATTGCCATCCAAGAGATTTTTCGGGTTTTTCGCCGCTTCTTGTTCCCAAAAACCGTTGCGGTCTGTCGCTCCTACATCAGCGATCTTTGTCACCTGGGACGATCGAGTGCGCGGAAAATTAGGATCTGGGGGGTCGATCGAATTCCAATTCCCTGCTACTTCTTCCGGCTTACTGGTAAATTGAGATTTGGTAGCGTCCCATCTCTTGGCTGGTAGGTTGTTGCCTACCACAACGCGATCGCCCAGAAATTGTTCTTCTTCAGGTTCTTTTGAGGGGTCTGTTGCTTCTAGCTGACCAACCGTTAGGGTGATTTTGGTTTCGGAATCTTTGAGCAAACTCCATTGATCTACGGGTCTTAGGGTCTCTCTGCTGTCTAGAATGGGTGGGGTTCCGGCAGGTGTTGACCACGGAAGACCGTAGCCCACCGTTGCGTCTCCTCCAAGCGGCACTTCCGCATAGGGAACCTTGCGGAGCATCTGCTTAAAATATTCTGTCAGCGCTTGTTTGCGATCTAGGGTTTGCGGTCGCTGCCGCACTGACAACGGATCGTTAGCCTCCGGGTTTGGACTGGCGGGGTCTCCCAACTGCGCTTCTACTAGCAAAGATAGGCGCTTTGTATAGGCTTCGTCATTGTAAAGAACATTCAATCTAGAATCGCTAGTTGATTCCGTACCCGCCTTAATTTCTAATTTTTTACTCAGCATGAATGCGTTTTTTCCGCCCGTGATGCTACCTTGTTTGAAAAGGTGCACGTCCACTGCATTCTTAACCGTGTTGTTACCAGACCAACCATTTACTACATTACCAGCCACAACAATTTTGCTACCTTCTTGTTCGTAGAAACAAGAATCTGGGCTGCTGACCTGATACAGTTTTATGCTGTTAGGATTATTCAACCCTGTCACTAGCAAATTACTGTTTGTGAATATCCGCCCGTTTAGATTCAACGGAGGTCCCGGCGATATGTCTAGATCGTTTTCATAAACAACCGCGTTGTTGGGGATCGGAATAAGAGCTTGGTCTTGCTGATATTCCAGGGCTGAAATGCTAGAAGTTCCTGTGAATGCTTGATACTTAGCAGGGTCAGGAGCCGCAGCAACATCTGCTGCTGTCATAGGTACGTTAACTGTATAAACGAAAAAACTTTTTTTAAGTTTCCCGTCTATCCTGTACCAGCCTGAGTCCCCCGCTAAAGTAGCGACAGTACCTCCACCCTGTTCGCAACCAGCCTTAAGTTTCCTCTGCGGTGGCTTTCTTGCTTCCAACGGCTCTCTTTTTCTTAAGAAGTCGCCCAAAGTAGGACTTTTTTCAACGTCGTCCCTTGGGGGGGTGCGGAAGAATATGCCGTAGAGGGTAAAACTGTCAAATGTGCCATCGCCATTTGTATCGACGGGATATCTCCAAGCAGTATTTATTGATTCGTTGGTTTCGAGATTAAAGCCAGTATCGTTAACCTTAAAATCGGGACTTATGCCACCGCTACCGTCTAGGTCATACTTAAGTCTCAGGCGTTCTTCGTCCCCAAAGGTATAATTATCAACTGTACTTCCAGGTGTAGTGGGGTTGGCGAGCGGCAAGTACAAGTCTGCATCAGAAGGGGTACCCCGATTCTGGGTTTGCTCCAGCAGGAACTGAATTTTCGCTTTCGCCCGATCGAGCGCGGGAGTCGCGGCCGCCAGTAGCTGCTGGTTCACGCGCACGTTACGCGCCGTATTAGCCCGATCAAACGATCGCAGCGTAATCGCCACCGTCAACAAAATCACTACCAGCAACACCATCGTCACCGTCGGCAGCACAAACCCCGCCATCGGCAGTCTTGCCCTCCGGCCCATAGCCATCAGGGCTTGTAGCATTGCTCTCATCAGCCGCTTCGCCCCGGATCTGGTAACACCAGCAATCCGCCGCAGCAGGGATACGATAACTTTGGATAATTTGCTCTTAAACATTGACGCCTTCCTGAATAATTTCAGAGATGGTATTGCTGGTAGTTACTGCTCGACAGTACAATCCCATCTTTATTGTTCCCATTTTTTGCAACTTGCATATCAGCCTCTTGCACAAATTTAAATCTGTACCTTGGCTGAAAAATAAAACCCACAAACCCGCAACCAAAATCGCCGCCGATAATATATTTTTCAGCGAAAGATTTGCCCCGCACGAATTAGATATTCCTAACTCCACTCTAATCTACTTAAATTGAAATGTCAGTGGTCAGAGCCAGAGTGAATGCGATCACCCAAAAACAGTGATCCCGATCGTATCCGAGGTATTACCTAGCCCACCCCGGCAGGCTTTGTTTGTCTAGTCTCAGTTTCAACCACCGGAATCTAGAATGTAGAGAGGGCGATCGAATTGTGGTTAAGCGTATCAGTGCAATCAAATCTAAATTGGGCAATCGAATAGCCGTAATGCCCCCAAGTGCGATCGAATTGCCGTAATGCCCCCAAGTGCGATCGAATTGCCGTAATGCCCCCCAACCCGCCGGCGGTTAAAAACCCCCGGCGGACAATCGGTACAAATGCCAAATCCGAAACACTGTCAGTACAACTGCAAAATATAAAACCTACAACCCATGAAACAAACTCCCAAACCCCCCGACTTCATCATCATCGGTGCCCAAAAAGGCGGAACAACATCGCTTTATGCCTATCTCACCCAACATCCCCAAATCGCCCATGCCACCGAAAAAGAAGTACATTATTTTGACTTAAAGTTCGACAAAGGGCCAGACTGGTACTATGCTCAATTTCCCCTGCCCAAAAACGGCCCCAAAAAAATCACCGGAGAAGCCAGTCCTTACTACATATTTCACCCCCACGTTCCCCAGCGAATTTATGATTTATGTCCGAAAGTTAAAATCATCGTCCTGCTGAGAAACCCCGTCGATCGCGCCATATCCCACTACTATCATTATATCAGAATAAAATACGAAACTCTCTCATTAGAAGACGCGATCGCCGCCGAGCCCGAAAGACTCAAAGGCGAAATGGAAAAACTCCTAGCCAACCCCAAATACTATAGTTACGAACACCAACACCACACCTATCTAGCCCGCGGCATTTACGCTGATCAACTCCCAGCCTGGATGAAACTTTTTCCCAAATCACAAATCTCAATCATCAAAAGCGAAGACTTGTATAGCAACCCAGCCCAAATCCTCAACAACGTCCTCGAATTTTTAGACTTACCGCCTCATCAACTACCAACCTACGGCAAGCTCAACTCCAGCGAATATCCGCCCATCAGCGAGACAGTATACGAGCAATTGAGAGCATATTTTCGATCGCACAACCAAAGACTAGCCGAATTGTGCGATCGAGATTTCGGCTGGGACTAATCAATATATCTCCCTTGCATCAAAGTATCGTTCCCCCTACCATCGGAAAGCTCCCTCTTGTCCCCCCCTTATTAAGGGGGGTTAGGGGGGATCGAAACCAAGGTATAAACGAGATATAGATGAGGACTTTAAATACTCATGCCCCCCTTAATAAGAGGCGTTAGGGACTATCGAAACGAAGCTATAAACGAGACATATTCCTGATTAAGGGGCGAAAAGAGCGATCGAACTCCACCTTACTACTTAGGCCCTCGATCCCCCCTAGCCCCCCTTAACAAGGGGGGGACAAGAGCGCCCATTATACAAATTTTTTTCTCAAAATAGGTTGACATCCGAATCTCCCTGTGCTAGCTTGTGCAATAGTATTGTGTTTAACCCACAAATCGCAGCACTTCAGCTATGTTCACAGCCAAGTTCACAGCCAACAGCTATTTTTATTTTTGGTACAGCCAAGTTCGCCCGGAGTGAATTTGCAATTCACTGTGAACATCCGGGCGAACCGCAGATTAACACCTGCGGTTTTGTTTTTTCTAGTTCTTTTCCCAACAACCAATCGACTACAAGCGAAAACAGCAATGACATTATTCAGTAACTGGTACGACAGCTTTTATTTTTGGCCCAACAAAAGTTCTGGGTAAATTGTCGCGCTGTCTTTTCGCACCAACCCGGAACCCCTAAAAGTTCCGGGTTTTTTGTTGTCAACCACCCACTTAAATTTCCAGGAAAATACCCTCATGTTAGAAGCCAAACTCGTAACCAAATCTCATCCCGAACACCAAACAATAGTCAAACTCTCAGAAACAGTCTCAGTCGGCGGCACAGAATTATTAATCATCGGTGGCCCCTGTACCGTCGAAAGTTCCGCACAAATGGAAACCGTCGCCCGCCAACTATCCGCCGCCTCCGTTCAAGGTTTGCGAGGCGGAGTCTACAAACCCCGCACATCTCCCTATGCTTTCCAAGGCATGGGAATTGAGGGACTCGAAATTTTAGCCGATGTCAGCCGGCGTTACGGTTTGCCCGTGGTGACAGAGGTAATGTCGATCGCCCAAATCGAGCCAGTTGTCACCTATGCTGATATGCTGCAACTAGGCAGTCGGAATATGCAAAACTTCGAGTTACTAAAGGCGATCGGTCAAGCCGGAAAACCAGTCCTGCTAAAACGCGGCTTATCAGCCACAATCGAAGAATTTGTGATGGCCGCCGAATACATTCTCAGTCACGGAAATCCTCATGTAGTTCTCTGCGAAAGAGGCATCCGCAGCTTCGACAATTACACCCGGAATGTATTAGATTTAGGTGCAGTCGTAGCGCTGAAACAGTTAACTCATTTGCCAGTAATAGTAGACCCTTCTCACGCCGTCGGCAAGCGAGAATTAGTCGCACCACTAGCCAAAGCAGCGGTTGCTTGCGGTGCAGACGGATTGATTATTGAATGTCACCCGCAACCGGAAAAATCGGTTTCTGACGCGCGGCAAGCTCTTTCTTTACCAGATATGGTAGATTTAGTTGCGAGTTTGCGGCCTGTAGCCGCCGCCGTTGGGCGCCGCATACCCGATATTAATGTGCCTTCAGAGGTATTAAGTTTGAAGTGATATTGGTAGGAAATAATCTATAACTTTTAACGTCAAACTCTACAGTCGGTCTTAACCGGATTGAGCTTTGAGGCAGGGGTTTAAACCCCTGCCAGAATCGGCGAAAGCGCGTGTTTCACGAATTTAGATTAAAATAAAAAATAATACTGTCATCTACGAAATTTTGCTTAATTATGGCAATACTACTTAACGTTCCCTCGATCGTCTGTTCCGGCTGCGGTGATACAATTACCAAAGCCATCAAAACTGTTGAATCCGATGCTACTGTGAATGTGGATGTCGCAGCTAAGACTGTTACAGTAGAAGCTCAAGCTTCTGAAGAGTCAATTAAACAGGCGGTTGTTGCTACGGGCCACACCGTTAAAGATTGATATCGAGTTTGGTGAGGGCGGGTTTACGAGATTATTGGCATTAGGCCGAGATTATTCGTAAAAGCCGCCCCTACAGAATTTTAAATCAATGCCCAATGCCCAATGCCCCATGCCCAATGCCCCATGCCCAATGCCCAATGCCCAATGCCCACTGCCCACTGCCCAAAAGCTTATTCTGCTTCGTCTAAGTGTTCGGCGACTGCTTGGTAAAGTTCAAAAACGTGGCGATCGAGTAAACTATAAAAAACTTGTCTCCCAACCTTGCGGTAACTTACCAACCGCATCGCCCGCAATGCCCGCAACTGATGCGATACTGCTGACTCGCTCATTCTCAACGCCGCAGCCAAGTCACACACGCACAGTTCTTGTTTTGCCAAAACCGACAGCAGCCGCAGGCGATTCGCATCTCCCAAAAGACTGAAAAACTCTGCCATCCGCTGAGCTTTTGCGGTGTTGAGAACTTGTGTTTGGATGTCCCCGGCCCGCAAACAGTCAACTAAGTGCGATGGATCGCACATTGGTGTATCGTTTTGTTCGTGAGGCTGACTTATCGCTCCATTAACAGCAGAGTTGGGTGACATCTTTTCCCGGCTAGTTTTAATTCTCATTTTCATTTTAGTGCGATCGGCGAACCTTTTGTAACAAAACTTTTACATTCCCTTGACATATATCTGAATATATGTTCATATATAAGTACAGACAAACAACCCCACCAGGAGAATGTAAAATGACTACCGCCACCCAAACAAAATGTGCCTGTCCTTCATGTTCGTGCGTTGTCAGCCCCAGCGAAGCCATTGAAAAAGAGGGCAAAACATACTGTTCCAGTGCTTGCGCTGACGGGCACCCCAACGGCCAAGGCTGCGGCCACACCGGCTGCGAGTGCCACAAATAAATATTCGGCTTCAGAAAAGGTTAATCAACAACTGCCAAATATATCTCAAGGGAGATGCGAACACCGCATTTCCCAATTTTTTTGCTTTTAGGTTAAAGAAAGGTTAAAATAAAGCTAACTTAAGGTTAAAACTGCATTAATAGACTAAATACAGAGCGAAAAAGCACTATTGCTACTTACGCAATACAATAGAAGCAAGTTAGCGCCGCGATACTGAGCAAAAATAGTGCTATTAACAGCAGAGACCGAACCAAAAGTTGAAAACCAAAAGTTAAATTAGGAGGGGGCAATGAAAGAGCGGGAAGATTTTTTACATCCTCGCAATCGCTACTACGGTGATTTCACGCCAGAAAACTTGGCGTTTAATGCCAATTTGCAGGAGTTTGCTCAAAAAATAACTTATATTTGCTCGCTAGAAACTGGGGGTAAAATTAGCGCTGAGAAAGCCTATAAAGATATTAAGATGCTTTGGAAAGACTTAAAATCCTCTAAGAAGCAATTAGGAATTGGCCAAAAACCCCCCAGTACCGATGAGGAAAATTCACCTTAAAGTCAATCGATTTTAGATTTTAGATTTTAGATTTTAGATTGAAGCATTGACCCCACGGATAAATTCGGGGACTCCTTTATCGGATACAGGTTTTTTATTTCACTGGTCCTGAGTCTGCTTTCGGAATGAATCCGGGGGCTTGTATCCTTGATGCTTTCAGTCATCGCAGCAAACGCAGCGTTTGCAATCGAAAACCCCTGCGATTGCGAGCGCTGCGTTTTGCTGCGTACCCAGCAAAGGTAAGGTGCTTGCTAGTAGGCGAACTTTAGAAAGTCTATGGTTTGGGATTTGGTGCAGTTTCTCCTGCAAAGGAAGTACAATTGCCACCGAGGCCAGAAATAATCGCGCAAGTATTAGTTTTCAGCATTCCCTGATATGTATCAGCACCCGTGCCAGGGCCGCCCAACTCGTCGCTGTAAAGTTCCTTGTCCGAAATTTCGACATTTGCCTCCCTCGCCACAGTCTCCATCAACTTCGGATTAGTTGTAGTTTCGGCAAAAATTGTTGGCACTCCTGCCGTCTTAATTTCTGAAGATAATTCGGCAATTCTTGCTGCTGTGGGCTGTTCCTCTGTCGTCACACCCTGCAAAGCTCCTGCAATCTCCAAATCGTAAGCATCGGCATAGTAACTCAGAGCATCGTGAGTTGTTACTAACTTGCGTCTTTGGGCGGGAATAGTCGCAATTTGAGCTTTTATCCAAGTATCTATTTTTTGCAACTCATCTGTTAAGCTTGCTGCATTTTTTGTAAAAATTTGAGCATTGGTGGGGGAAACTTTGATCAATTCATCCCGAATTGTTTCTACCATACGGATGCCATTTTGAGGGTTATGCCAAACGTGAGGGTCAGGGACTTTTTCGCCTTCTGCATGGGGTTGATTTTGGGCTTTCTCTTCGCCGTGTTCGTGCTCGTGTTCGCCTATCAGCGGTTTGGGAACTGCGAGTTCGTGTACGGCGATTTTGGGTGCGGAATTACTGCTAGATTCAATTAACTTAATGATGCTGGGTTCGTGGTTGTAGCCGCCGTATAAAATCAGATTTGCGGTTTCAATCGCTTTGCGGTCTTCCGGCTTGGTTTGATAGGCGTGGGGGTCGTCTCCCGGCTTGATGAGGCAGGTGGTGTCGATCGAACTTTGAGCGATTTCTTTAGTTAGGTTGCAGATAACGCCAGTCGTGGCCACGACTTGTGGCAAGTTGGCGGCCCGACTGGCTTGAGTTTGAGTCGCGGCCGGACTCTCTGACACCGGATTGCTTGCGTTCTGTCCTTCACTGCAGCCAACCAGTCCGCAGCCAATTGCCAAAACAGCCACACCGCACAATCTGCGGGTTTTTCCAGGCAAGTTCTTTAACATTTTCACCTTTGGAACGATAATCGTTATTGCTTTTTCGAGTTATCCTATTCTAGTAGCTACGAACAAGAATCGTTCTCAAAAACTTGAATTATGTTAGAAGTGCAAGACTTAGCTGTTAATTATCGAGGCATTTCGGCCCTCAACAGCGTGAATTTCCAGTTAGATCCCGGACAATTAACCTGTGTGTTCGGCCCCAACGGCGCGGGGAAAAGCACGATGGTGAAAGCGATGCTGGGATTGATCCCGGCCTGTCGGGGTTTGGTGAAATATCAGGGGCGGTTGTTGAAGCAGCAGTTGTCGCGGGTGGCTTATGTGCCGCAGCGATCGCAAATTGACTGGGATTATCCGATTACTGTGTGGAATGCGGTAATGATGGCACGAACCGTCCAGACTGGTTGGTTTCGCAGTCCCTCGAAGCAGTCGCAAGAATTGGTGAAAGCTGCTTTGCTGCGGGTGGGAATGTGGGATTTGCGCGATCGGCAAATTGGCGAACTGTCTGGCGGACAGCAGCAGCGGATTTTCTTAGCAAGGTCGATCGCGCAACAAGCCGATTTATTCTTCTTCGACGAACCTTTTAACGCGATCGACAAAGCAACCGAAGAGATTATTTTCGATATTTTTGCCGAACTCAAATCAGAAAATAAAACATTGCTAGTAATCAGCCACGATTTAGGCGAAACTTTAAAACAGTACGACAATTTATTATTGCTCAACAAGCAGTTAATTGCAACGGGTTCCTGCCGAGAAGTTCTCACAGCAGCCAATATTCAAAAAGCCTATGGATACGATTTAAGTTTAGTGTCAGCGTGAGTGGAAAAGATTTATTTTTAACCGCAGATGAACGCAAATAAACGCAGATAATTATCTTCTATCTGCGTTTATTTGCGGTTAAAGCAATAAGATTATTGAGGTAAGTAATTAAATGTTAAATTTGCTAATTGAGCCGCTCAAATTCGAGTTTATGCGAAATGCGATCGGCGTCGGCGTTTTGCTAGGTATTCTCTGCGCCGTTGTCGGCTCCTATTTAATTGTACAGCAAATGGGAATGATGGTTGACATGATTGCCCATTCAGTATTAGCAGGATTGCCGGTGGCTTTTTCTTTAGGTTTCAATATTTCTATCGGCGCGTTTATATCGGGAATTATCAGCGCCGTTATTATGGCGTGGATTCAATCGCAATCGCGCCTAAAAATTGATGCTGTCATGGCCTTAATTTTGTCTACATTTTTAGCTATTAGCGTCACCTTAATTAGCCTTTTGCGGACAACAAAATTAGACTTAGACGGGTTTTTGTTCGGGAATATCTTGTCAGTCGCACCTGTTGACGTGCAGCAGACTTTGGTTATAACTTTGATAATTTTGGCGACAGTTAAAATGTTTTATAAAGAACTGCTATTTTATACTTTTGATCCTTTGGGGGCGCAAGCATCCGGTTTGCCTGTAAAATGGATTTATTTGGGGATGATTTCAGCGATTACGCTGACGATTGTTGCGAGTTTGCAAACTGTGGGAGCCCTGTTAGTAATTTCGCTGTTAATCGGGCCGGGAATAACGGCGTATTTGTTGGTAAAAGAGCTACATTTAATGATGGGATTAGGAGCTTTTATTGGGATTATAGCTAGCGTAACTGGTATGTATCTCAGCTATTATTTGAATATGCCGTCTGGTGCGGCAATTGTATTAGTTGTTTTTGGGTTATTTTTAGTAGCTTTGCTGTTCAGTCCCAGCCAAGGGATTTTGACAAGAAAGAGGGGATAACACTCCAGGACACACTTCGACACTGAGAAACCGGGTTTTTTACTCGATACGGTCTGCAACGAAGTAGACGCTGGAAAAACCCGGTTTCTGGGTTCCGTGGGTAAGTCCTAAAGTTTTCAATTGTATATGTTTTGGTCAAGCGGGTGCGTATGCGAACTTAGCGTCGCCCGAAGCCTTTGTCGCGCATAGACTTTGACCAAACAAGCAATTCGCCTCCACAGCCGCCAGCGGCGAGAAACTGGCCTTCGGGATGCCATGCGAGACAGGAAAAACCGCCCTCTGCACCTTCTAGAATTTGCAGCAATTGTGCTGCTTCAGACCACAAACAAACTTGACCGTCTGCGGCTGCGGAAGCTAATAAAAATGTGTTAGGTTGAAAGGCGATCGCATTTACAACTTTTTCATGCACTTCTAACCCCCAAGAATCCCAACCGACACTTTCATCAGCGTGTTTTTCCCACACTGAAATGCCTTCAGAACTCGCAGCAGCTAACAAAGGCGCACCCAAGGAATTAGTTTTATCCGACCAAGCTAACTGCCGAACTTTGCCCGGAAAACCCTGCATTACCCACGGTTCAAAATTGCCCCATTCATTAACAATTAGAGTATTGTCCATATTGCCGCAAGCTAAATATTCCCCTTGTGGCGACCAAGAAACTGCACCTGTTGCAGAGGGTACTGATAAAATTTCCGGGTCTTCGTCCCAGTCTTCACCATGCCAAACTTTGACACCTTGATAGCCGCTAACTGCCAGATATTGAACCATCGGATGCCATGCTAAATCGAGGATAGATGATGACTCAAAATTCAGCGTTACTTCAACAACATTATCCTCAACATTCCAGACTTGAACGTAGCGGCCCATACTGAAAGCTAACTGGTTGCAGTTGGGACTCCAAGCTAACTTATCCACCCAGACACGCTGGTTATCCAAATCAGCAATTAATTCCCCAGAATTAACGCGCCAAATTCGCACTTTTCCATCTTGTCCGCCAGCAGCTAGGAATTGACTGTCGCGGGAAAAAGACAAGCAATCGGCTGATTTATCCGTAGCACTTTGTAGCGTTTGCAAGGACAATTCATTAACTGCCCCTACTGCAGCCAGCATCACTTCGCCCGCAGCAGAACAGATTGCTAAAGTTGTGCCATCCGGCGACCAAGTAACAGCAGTTACGTAGTCAGACAGCATGGCTTCGGCATGAAACTCCAGGGTTAGTTCGCTACTTTTTAAACCAGACATTTACGAAAATCCTCTCGCAATTGATTTTCGTTTAAGTTGCGACCGATGAATACAAGCTCATTTTTCGGAGTTTCGGTAGCTTTCCAAGGTCGATCTGGCCGGCCATCAAACACCATGTGTACTCCTTGGAAAACAAATCGCTTGTTGTCTCCGGCGACATTCAAAATGCCTTTTGTCCGAAAGATATTCGGGCCTTGAGTCCGCAACAATTCCTCAATCCAATCGCTGAATTTGTTGCCGTCAATAGCACCGGATTCTACTATGGCTACGGAAGTAACTGTTTCGTCGTGTTCGTGAGTGTGTTCGCCCAAAAAGTCGGGTTCGATTTCTAATGCCCGGTTCAAATCAAATGCTTTGACGCCCAACAAAGCATCCATTGCTAATTCAGCTTTGCGGGTGCGGTGAATTTTTGCCATTGCATTCATGGCACGAATTCGCTTTTCTAATTCAGCCAATTCTTCCTCAGTCACTAAATCAGTTTTGTTGAGCAAAACTACATCGGCGAAGGCAATTTGTTCTTGAGCTTCGTCTGCGTCCCAGTGCTGCCCGATGTGCTTGGCATCGACTACAGTGACAACTGCGTCTAGCAGCAATTTGTCCCGCATATCTTCGTCTACAAAAAATGTTTGAATTACGGGTGCGGGGTCGGCTAAACCTGTGGTTTCGATGACTATATGGTCGAATTTGTCTCGCCGCTTCATTAAGTTACCGATAATCCGAATTAAATCGCCTCGAACTGTACAGCAAATGCAGCCGTTGTTCATCTCGAAAATTTCTTCATCGGCATCAATTATCAGTTGGTTGTCGATGCCTACTTCGCCGAACTCGTTGACGATGACTGCAACTTTTTTGCCGTGTTCCTGTGTTAAAATGCGGTTCAGTAGCGTGGTTTTGCCTGCACCCAGATAGCCCGTGAGAACGGTAACAGGAACTGATTCGATCGCCCCAGCAGTCACCATACTTGACCTCGATTATTGTACAATGATAACCATTATCGCTATTGTACACCAGACTTGCTGGCAGCGCCCACAATATTAAATAATGTTAATAAATTGTTCGTGAGAGCTTGTTGGGGCGAGTTTTACCAATAATATTTGCTGCAACTCAAAATATCTAGAAACCCGCCCCTCTGAGAGGACAATTAGTTGTTAATCATAGCTGCAATTCGATCGCGCTCTAACTCTCGACCGATCAGCACTAATTTGGTTTGACGGAGTTCGGAAGGTTGCCAAGGGCGATCGTAAAAATATTCTATGCGCGAACCGACACCTTGCAACACCATCCTCATCGGTTTCTTGGGAACCGCCACAAATCCTTTAATCCGATAGATTTCCTCCTGCTGCATCAAGGATTGCAGTTTTTTCACCAATGCTTCAGGTTCAAATTCGCGATCGGCAATAAAGAAAGTCGAGTTAATATCATCATCATGCTCGTGTTCCTCCTCAGTGTCGTGGTGGCTCGGACGTGACTCCAAATCATCCTCAACCGCCGCATTAAATCCCATTAGCACATCAGGGTTAATTTCGCCACCTTTGCAAGGCACAATTTTCACACTCGGACGTAACTCTTGCTGCAACCAGCTTTGGACTTTCTGGTGAGTTTCCGCATCGACGCGATCGACCTTCGTTAAAAGTACCATATCGGCACAGGCTAACTGGTCTTCAAACAATTCCTCGATCGGAGTTTCGTGATCTAAACTATCATCAGCCTGTCGCTGTGCCATCAAAGCATCGATATCACCGACAAAAGAACCGCTAGCAATAGCTTCGCAATCGACAACAGCAACAACACCATCCACTGTAGCACCCGTGCGAATTTCCGGCCAGCGAAAAGCTTGAATCAAAGGTTTAGGAAGTGCGAGGCCAGAAGTCTCAATTAAGATACAATCAATTTGTTCTCTGCGCTTCAACAATTCCTGCATAGTCGGCAAGAATTCCTCTTGAACAGTGCAGCAAAGACAACCATTTGTTAGTTCAACAATATTGCTGCCAACATTTTCTTCTTCGTCGCAAACTTGGCAATCGCGCAGCAATTCTCCATCAATTCCGATTTCGCCAAATTCGTTCACCAGAACAGCAATGCGGCGACCTTGATTATTTTGCAATAAGTGGCGAATTAGGGTAGTTTTGCCGCTACCGAGAAAACCAGTGATGACAGTAACAGGAATTTTGTGCATTGATAATTTTGTTTTTTGTTTTGTGATGGAATGCCTCGTTTTCAGGCTCTGCCCATAGGTGACAATTTAAGACTGAAACCCACAATAAATGTCGTTTTTATGCGAAGTCTAGATCCCCCTAAATCCCCCTTAAGAAGGGGGACTTTGAGCATATTTCTTGTCCCCCCCTTATTAAGGGGGGTTAGGGGGGATCTAGATTTCGATAAAAACAAGAGATCCGGTCGGCTTGACGTTAAGTTGTCACCAATAAGCAGAGCCGGGTAACGAGAAAAGGCTCTAATTAGGCAGCGGCGGAATCTTCGCTAAAACGCCTTTTTTCAGAGCTTGAGGACGCTCAGACCAAGGCAACAAACCGTCCGGTTTAGCATAGTATTGACCCGCACATTCGAGTACAGCCTCGACGCTTTCCGACTCATTTGCTGGTAAATCACCAAACAGATAAGTGTACTTTCCAACAGCAGCAAAAGACACCGCACAAGAGTGACTGCAAGCACTCATGCACTCAACCTCTTGAATCTCAAATTTATCCGAAAACTCCCAATCTTTAGCGAGTTGCGACAAATTTTCCATAAATTGTTGACCGCCACTTTTGCCTTCGCGCTTGCCGTTTTTCCAAACACTAGCGCAAGCAGTGCAAACAAATAGACTGTGCTTTGTGCGTACAGCCGCATTAATTCCATCCATCATCCGTACCTCGCAGATGCGTTCAAAAGTGAGTTAGATATCGGCGGGCATTCTGACTTGAGAAACCACAACGGTTTCATTACAGTTGCGGGACAGCGCCGGACTTGCACCGAACTTTCCCCGTTTCCTCTAACGGCTGCTCCCCGCTAGAACCGATCGCGAAATCACATCATACCGCACTTGCCGCCTTTTTGGAAAAAAGTTATGTTGGTAATGTCGATCCATCAAAAAAAAATAACTCTTTGTGGAACAGGCATCTTGCCTAATGCTGACAGGATATAACCCCACAAAAAAATAACTATTTGTGCAACAAGCATCTTACCTGTTGCTGACAGGATAGAAACCCATCGCAAAAAAATAACTCTTTGTGGAACAGGCATCTTGCCTGTTAATGACGGGCTAGAAGCCCATCCCAAAAGAACATTACTACAAACTATATGAACGCCTTCCCCGATTTTTCCACTCACGGCTATCAGATTGAAACAGAACTCGGACACAACAGTCTCGGCGGCCGAGTTACATACTTAGCGAAAAATACGAATACTCAAAAATTAGTTGTAATTAAGCAATTTCAATTTGCCCAGTTAGGTGCTAGCTGGGCAGAATACGAAGCTTACGAACAAGAAATTAAAGTTTTGCAAAATCTGGATTTCCCTGGCATTCCCCGCTATCTCGATTCTTTTCAAACTGACAGCGGTTTCTGCATGGTGCAGGAATACAAAAATGCCGAATCTGCTGTCGCGCAGACTTTTTCCCTGCCGGACATCAAAGAAATTGCGATCGCAACTTTAGACATTTTAGTTGACCTGCAAGCTCAGAAACCACCGATAATTCACCGCGACATTAAGCCAGAAAACTTGTTAATAGATGACGAACTCAATGTTTATTTAGTAGACTTCGGTTTTGCTCGGCTAGGAGGCGGAAATATCGCCGCTAGCAGCGTTGTAAAAGGCACGATGGGATTCATGCCACCGGAACAAATGTTCAACCGAAAATTAACAAAAGCATCCGACCTTTACGGCTTAGGGATCACGCTGATTTGCTTGTTAAGTGGTACGAAATCTGCGGATGTCGGTAATTTAGTTGATGCCAATTATGGCATTCATTTCCGGCATTTAGTACCGCCATTGCAGCAGGGTTGGATGAATTGGTTGGAGAGGATGGTAGCGCCGAGATTGCAAGACAGATATCCATCGGCTGCGGATGCTTTAACTGCGCTAGAATCTTTGGATGTCAGCAGCTTGCCGAAAGTGAGAATTGAGCGCGATACGCTGGAATTTGCCGCTACAGAATATGGAGAAACAATAACACAAACCATCGCAATTAGCAACCCAATTCCCGATACAATGCTTTGTGGCAGATGGGAAGTCGCGCCGCATCCGAATGATCCGCCGCATACACCTTACGATCACCCTTGGATCTCGTTTGAGCCGCAGAAATTTGAGAGCAATAATTTTGATGTCAAAATCCTAGTTGATACCAAACAATTGTTGGCAAGTCAAGCTTATGAGCGCTATATAATCTTCCATACAAATTCCGAACCCGACACTTATCAACTCAAAATTAAAGTCACAACAGCTCTCCTTCCTATACCAAAACTAACTACTTTATTGTCTAAGGGCAACCTGATTTTGATCTGCTGGTTGGTGTTATTCGGCTTTCTATTTAGTATGGGCAGCAACTATGACATTGCTTTGGGTATTATTATGAGCTTAGTCTATGGATTTGCAGTTGCTGAAATCACACTCTTAGCAGAATCACATGGAAATAAAAAAACTTGGGTAGGAGGAGTATTAGGATCGCTAATAGGATTAATTTTATATTTTTTCGTTTTGTCTGTTGTTACTGAAGTTATTCGTAATTTACCCCTATCGAACAATACAATTCTATCAATTGCTGCCTCGATAGGGATGGTAATTGCGCTGATATTCTTTAGTTTATGTGGAGCTGCACTTGGAAGTATGATGAATAGGAATTTGGCTATGATTATTGCTATTATCGGGCAATTTTTATTATTTGCATTGTTTGCATTGTTTTCTTTCGTGGCAATGATATTCGATGAGGCTTTCAAGGGAGCATCCCGGTTTTGCAAAAGCCTCAAATAGCCAAGAGGTCGTTGAGGTAAGCACAACGAAGTTTTAGCATT
>NZ_JAUBVE010000081.1:0-30545 GCF_036705715.1 Microcoleus sp. AT3-D2
TGTTGCTAATAGATTATTTGAATCCATTGAAAAACTAGAATCACTGTTACATAAACTGTTAAATGAAGGAGGACTAATTATGAAATGGAACCGAAAAATAAACAATAAAGGTAACGCGAGTTAATGCAGTTTAGATGTCGAACAGCTTAGCGGCACTGCGAACAATTGTTTAAATAATACTGGAGATTCTAATTAGTTCATTGTTGATTTTTTATTTAAGCGAAGTACAACCGCGTCTCTGAGCGATCGCCCCCAGAAGAGGGCGATCGCTTTCTAAACTGTATTGCCAACATTCAACTGACCGAGGCGCTTCAAAATACTCAGCACACTGTACAAATCATTCCCCGGATTGAAAAGGTAAAACTTCCGAGAAAAAGCGTACTGTGCTTTTTCCCGCTTAACTAATTTGACAAATAGAAAATCGGCCCCATTCATTAACAATCCGTAAGTAGGTCGATCGGCACTCAGATTCTCTAACATATAAGCCAGTAACTGCGGTATGCCTACTTCCAAAGAAAACGCAGCCTTCTTCGATTCGATAACTACTACCCAAAACTCCTGAAACAAAGCCAAAACATCCAACTGTCCACTGACAATCAGTCCTTCATCTTCGTCCACAATTTCTACAGATTTTTCGGAAGTAACATGAAAAGGAGCCAGATAAAAATCTGCTAAATCCAAAAAAGGAGACAGCACAACCATTTTGACTGTATTTTCTAGAAGTGGCGGATGTTTGAGCAAATTCCTGTAACTTGCCTTCACTCTGTCCAGCCGCTGTTTTTCATAATCGCTGATTTCTGGCAAATCATCTTGCCACTCGCGAAAGAATTGGTCATCCTCAACCCACTCAATTTTGAAGTGGGTTTCCAAATCGTTCAGTGCGACATTTCTAGCTTGAATTGTTTGCACCATAAATTTAACTAATTTATTGAAATTTTCCTCATAATTGATGATAGCAAAAAGTCCTAAATTTCCGTTAATACTGAGGTATTGCATCTTTCGGAACAGTCCTTTGACAATCAAGCAATTTGCTCAGGGGCCCCCGGATCGCGGATGGGGAGCCAGAAAAAAGCTCTGCGTCGTCCTCACAAGCCCCCGGATTGTGGCTGTGGGAGCGATCTAAAATCTAAAATCTCAAAATCTAAAAGCTAAAATCCCCTCACATCCACCAGCCCCAGTTCCCAAAAAATGTAACGAGTTGTAAAGTATAATTAAACCGAAGCGAACACAGAGGCCAAGTAGTATCAAATGCGAGTTGCGATCGCCGGAGCAGGCTTAGCAGGACTTTCCTGCGCTAAATATCTTACCGACGCGGGCCACACCCCCATCCTCCTAGAAAGTCGGGACGTACTCGGCGGCAAAGTCGCCGCTTGGAAAGATGCAGACGGCGACTGGTATGAAACCGGCCTCCACATCTTCTTCGGTGCATACCCGAATATGCTCCAACTCTTCAAAGAACTTGACATTGAAGACAGGCTGCAATGGAAACAGCACAGCATGATTTTCAACCAGCCAAACAACCCCGGAACTTATTCGCGGTTTGACTTTCCCGATCTTCCGGCCCCGTTCAACGGCGTCGCAGCCATCCTGGGCAACAACGATATGCTCACCTGGCCCGAAAAAATCCGCTTTGGTATAGGTTTGATTCCGGCCATGCTTCAGGGTCAAAACTATGTCGAAGAAATGGACAAATACTCGTTTTCCGACTGGCTCAAAAAGCAAAACGTCCCCCCCAGAGTCGAAAAAGAAGTATTCATCGCCATGTCCAAGGCGCTCAACTTCATCGACCCCCACGAAATATCTGCAACCATACTGCTGACAGCCCTCAACCGCTTCTTGCAAGAGAAAAACGGCTCGAAAATGGCCTTTTTAGACGGTTCCCCCACAGAAAGGTTGTGTCAGCCGATGGTAGACTACATAACTGAGCGCGGCGGTGAAGTACGGCTGAATGCACCCATCAAAGAGTTTTTGCTCAATGATGACAACACGGTGCGCGGCTTCCAAATTGGGGGAGTAAAAGGGGCAGAGTCAGAAATTCTGACCGCCGATATTTACGTTTCCGCGATACCGGTTGACCCGCTCAAGTTGATGATGCCGAAACCTTGGGGCGAAATGAATTATTTCAAACAGCTCGAAGGCTTGGAGGGAGTACCCGTCATTAATGTACACTTGTGGTTCGATCGCAAGCTAACTGAAATCGACCATTTGCTGTTCTCGCGATCGCCCCTGCTGAGCGTCTACGCCGACATGAGCAACACCTGCCGCGAATATGCCAACCCAGACAAATCCATGCTGGAACTGGTTTTAGCACCGGCCAAAGACTGGATAGGCAAATCTGACGAAGATATCGTCGCAGCGACAATGGTCGAGTTAGAAAAACTCTTTCCCGATCAAATCCCAGAACCAGCCAAACTGCTCAAATATCACGTAGTCAAAACCCCACGTTCCGTCTACAAAGCCACTCCCGGACGCCAGCAGTGCCGTCCCACACAAACAACTCCCATTAGCAATTTCTATCTAACGGGGGATTATACAATGCAGCGTTATCTTGCGAGTATGGAAGGTGCCGTGCTTTCTGGTAAGCTGACAGCGCAGGCTATTTCGACGGCCAATAACAAATGAAAAATTAAGAATTTTTCATAAAGACGTAAAAGAATCTCCCGTTTTCTAAACGGGGGAATGTCAGTTCTAATCTTTAAATTTCTTATTCTCGGATGCTGCAACTGTCAAAACTCCAGTGCATGAGAACTCTGGCTTCTGTGGATGACTCTTACGAACTGTGCCGCCAAGTCACGGCGAGTTATGCCAAAAATTTTTATTTAGGCACTCAACTCATGCCCGAAGCGAAGCGTCGGGCGATTTGGGCGATTTACGTCTGGTGCCGCCGCACCGACGAACTCGTAGACGGGCCGGGTTCTGATGCAACGACCCCTGAAACCCTCAATCTCTGGGAAAAACGCCTAGAATCTGTGTTTGCCGGCCATCCTCACGACGACTACGACGTAGCGTTGGTGGATACGCTGTCTCGTTTCCCGATCGACATTGGGCCGTTTCGAGAGATGATTGCGGGCCAGCAAATGGACTTGTACCGCAGCCGCTACGAAACTTTTGAAGAGCTCAATCTTTACTGTTATCGAGTAGCGGGTACTGTAGGGCTGATGTCGATGTCTGTCATGGGCGTAGGCGAATCGAGCTCCGCTGCTAACTGGAATTGGCACTGGGGGAATAGAATTCCCAAAGAAGAAGCCATCTCCCTCGGTATTGCCAAGCAGTTGACTAATATTCTGCGCGATGTCGGAGAAGACGCCCGCCGCGGCCGCATTTACATTCCCTTAGAAGACTTAGCCTTGTTTAACTACACCGAAGAAGATTTATTCAACGGTGTAATTGACAACCGCTGGCGGGAATTGATGCGGTTTCAAATTCAGCGAGCTCGCAAATTATACGCCAGCGCCGAGCCAGGAATAAAAGTGCTCAGTCCCGATATTCGCTGGACTGTTTGGGCGGCTACAATGCTGTACAGCAGAATCTTAAATGCGATCGAACGCAATCAGTACGATGTTTTCCAGAAGCGGGCTTACGTTACCAATTCTCAGAAACTGCTGTGTCTCCCCGCTGCTTGGCTGAAGTCAAAAGTGCTTTAACCGCAGGCAATTTTGCTGGCGATTCGGCAACGGGTAAGGGGTATTTGTCAAGTTACAAATTATATGATGTCCAGCAAATTGCATATTAGGTTTGTAGGGACGCGCTAGTGCCGTGTCCCTAAGTTTGGTGTGTTAATTTAAGTCAAATTATAAGTCAAATTAGTGGAGTAGCGGGCGGAATAGGCAATTGGGCGATCGAACTTTCCAACAATTGCTTTTCCTGCTGGAGTTTTGCTTCTAAATTTTGAATTTGTTCTCGGCGGGCTTCAACTTCAATCAAGCGGCGAGACAATTCTTGACTTTGCAAAGTGAGAGATTGCCGCCAATCTTCTGCTTTCAGGGCTTCTTGCTGCAAAAAATCGGGAGTAAAGCCTGTTGTTAAATATTTCTCAACTAATTGTAGTATCCACTTTGTAGCTGCTTGAATATTTACAACCTGGTTATTTTCGCCAATATCTGCTAATACTAAAATTCCTTCATTTAAAACATTAGTTGCAGAGTTAATTTGATTTTGATGAAAATCTTTCGGTAATGTCAAGAAACTTTCTTCACTAAGAATAGCCCAAGTATCATCAGAATTTTGGCAAGCCAGCAATTGCAGGGCGGGTTCGCCTAAGTTTTCCTGATTTGGTCGTACTTGCGCTAAATATAACATGAGGGTTATTGGTTATTGGTTATTTGTTATTGGTTATTGGTTATTTGTTATTTGTTATTTGTATATCTCGCTTCTAGCCGAGTATCGATTCCCCTAAATCCCCCTTAACAAGGGGGATTTTGAGCCCTCTTGTCCCCCCCTTAATAAGGGGGGTTAGGGGGGATCTAGACTTCGATAAAAACAAAAGAGACGGTCTGTTTAACGTGTTTGTTGTCACTAATGGGCACAGCCTGGGAACAAGATTACAGTCCACAGTCAACTATTAAAACAACTTTAGCCGATCGCGCAACATCTCCGCTTGTTTTTCGGCTTCCGCCAAAGCATCCCTCGCCCCCTGAACCACATCAGGAGTAGCCTTATCCACAAACTTCTGATTAGTCAAGCGCGCCGCAGTATGCTTAATTTCAGCTTCCACCTTGCTCAACTTCTTCTCTAACTTAGCACGCAAAGCCGCCAAATCCACCACCCCAGCCAGGGGAATCAATACTTGCACAGTACCGACAACCCCAGCAATTGTCTGTCCCAAATCTGCATCCAAACTAGCCGTAACTGTCAGATTTTCGACTTTTGCCAAATCCTGAATGTAAACACCTCCATCTGAGATTATTTGGCGTTCTTTCTCGCTTTCGCTTTGCAAAATCGCCGTCACCTTCACACTGGGTTTGATATCCGAATCGGCCCGCAAATTGCGAATAGTGCGAATTGTGCCGAACAACAACTCAAACTGCTGTTCCAAATCAGCATCAATTAGCGAGATATCAGCTTCTGGATAAGCTTGCAAAGCCAAACATTCACCATCACCTGTTTGAGTCAGAGTGTGCCAAATTTCCTCAGTAATGTGTGGCATAAAAGGATGCAGCAGTTTCAGAATCCCTTCCAACACAAAAGCAAAAGTTTGCTGTGCCACTTTCTTAGAATTTGGTTCAGCATCCTGTTGCAAGCGAGACTTGACTAACTCAATATACCAGTCACAGAAATCGCCCCAAATAAACTCATAAAGTCCCTTCGCCGCTTCCCCCAAACCGTAATTTTCCAAAGAATTGTGGCTTTGTTGCACAACTTGATTGTAGCGAGAAAGAATCCAGCGATCGCACAATTCCAAACCACCTTCCACAGAAGGGCTTCCCAATTGCTGCGGCGTTTGTCCCTCCAAATTCATCATCACAAACCGGGCCGCATTCCACAACTTATTCGTGAAATTCCGGGAAGCTTCCACTGATTTCGATTCATCAGTTTTGCGATCGTACTCCATGCGAATATTTTGACCTGCCCCTACCACTTCCTTAACCAAAGTGTAGCGCAAAGCATCAGTACCGTACTTACCAATCAACAGCAGCGGATCGATACCGTTATTTTTACTCTTAGACATTTTCTGACCGTTTTCATCCAACACCAAACCGTGAATGTAAACAGTATCAAAAGGCATCTTTTCAGTAAAATGTCCTGCCATCATCGTCATTCTAGCAACCCAGAAAAAGATGATATCAAAACCTGTAACCAAAGTAGTAGTCGGATAGTAAAAATCCAAATCTTTAGTTTCGTCCGGCCATCCCAAAGTTGAGAAAGGCCACAACCCAGACGAAAACCAAGTATCCAATACATCTGGATCTCTTGCTAACTGCACGTCATTACCAAATTTAGCAGTTGCTTTTTCCCTAGCTTCAGCTTCAGTTTTTGCCACCACAAACGGCGTCGTGTCAGTAATTTCTCCTTGGGTTTCGCTAACAGCATACCAAGCCGGGATTTGGTGTCCCCACCACAATTGGCGGGAGATACACCAATCCTTCAGCTTCACCAACCAATCCCGATAAACTTTTGTCCATCTGTCAGGAACAAAGACTGGTGAGTTACTTTGATCTAATGCTTCTAAAGCGCGTTGAGAAAGAGGATCGATCTTCACAAACCATTGCGTAGATATCAAAGGTTCGACCGCAACTTTGCCACGTTCGCTGAAAGGAACAGTATGCTTATAATCTTCTATTTTAACCAAAACCCCGTCATTTTCTAACCGCTGCACCACATTCTTTCTGGCAACAAATCGGTCTTGTCCCTGGAACTCTCCGGCATTTTCATTTAAAGTGCCGTCCTTATTCATAATGTTAATAAACGGCAAATTGTGACGTTTACCCATCTCGAAGTCATTCGGATCGTGGGCAGGTGTCACCTTAACACAGCCAGTTCCGAAAGTCGGATCGACAAACTCATCAGCAATGATTGGAATTTCGCGATTGACGATCGGCAAAGTCACAGTTTTACCGATAAGATGTTTGTAGCGATCGTCCTGTGGATTTACCGCCACCGCAGTATCGCCCAACATCGTTTCCGGCCGAGTCGTCGCCACCTCCAAATAACCAGAACCGTCCGTCAAAGGATAGCGGAAATGCCACAAATGGCCGTCAACTTCCTGCTGGTCTACCTCCAAATCCGACACAGCAGACTGACTAGCCGGACACCAATTCACCAAGTAATTGCCGCGATAAATCAGCCCCTCATCGTACAGGCGGACAAACGCTTCTAAAACCGCAGCGGATAAGCCTTCATCCATCGTAAAGCGTTCACGCGACCAATCAACAGACACGCCCAAACTGCGTAATTGATTAGTAATAGTATTGCCCGATTCCGCTTTCCACTCCCAGGCCCGTTCCAAAAATTTTTCTCGGCCTAAATCGTGGCGAGTTTTGCCTTCTGCTTTGAGTTGCTTTTCGAGAATAGTTTGAACTGCGATGCTAGCATGATCCGTTCCCGGCAACCACAGGGTATTGCGTCCAGTCATGCGGTGATAGCGGACGAGGACATCAATCAGCGTCTCTTCAAAAGCGTGTCCCATGTGGAGGCTGCCGGTGACGTTGGGCGGCGGAATAACTACGCAGTAAGGTTCGCCGCCGGCTTCTGGGTCAGCTTTGAAGGTTTGGTTGTCTTCCCAGTATTTTTGCCATTTGGCTTCGGTGGCTTGGGGGTCGTATTGGGGGGGTAGGTTTGCGGTCATTGGCGAGAGGGTGCAGGTTTTATATATAAGATTGTGCCACAGCGGGGGGAAGAGAAGAGGTTTGAACCGCAGAGGGCGCAGAGGGCGCAGAGGGAAGAGTGTTGCGAGGGTTTTGGATGTCGTAAAAAAACCTTTTATCCCTCCCCTCTCTGCGCTCTCTGTGTTCTCTGCGGTAAAATCCTCTTAATATCTATTCACGTCTTTACAATCCACTCCATTAAGAGAAGAGTTTTGAACCGCAGAGGGCGCAGAGGGCGCAGAGGGAAGAGTGTTGCGAGGGTTTTGGGTTATGATTTTGATATGGGTTTGAGAAGAGGAGAGGGGAGTTGGCAGAGGATCTTAATGAGTTGACTTATGCTGTGATTGGGGCGGCGATGGAGGTTCATAAGGAGTTGGGGCCGGGGTTTTTGGAAGCGGTATATGAGAATTCGTTGCGTGAAGAACTCTCGCGCCGGGGAATTCCTTTTCAACCTCAACCTACAGTAAATGTAACTTATAAAGGTGTTGTGGTTGGGGAAGGCAGATACGATATGCTGGTTGCTAACACTCTGTTAGTTGAATTAAAGTCAGTCCAAACTATACTTCCTATCCATGAGGCTCAAGTTATCTCCTACCTCAAAATGACTGGTTATCCTCTAGCCCTTCTCATCAACTTCAATGTCCGCTTTTTAAAAGAAGGAATCCGCCGCCTCATCCTCTCCTAAAAAACCCTCTCATCCCTCTCCTCTCTGCGCCCTCTGCGTCCTCTGCGGTTCATTTCTCTTAATATCTTTAATTATTTCACCTCTTTATAATCCACCCCATAACTCGTATCTCTCCCCGACAAATACGTAGTTTTTCCCGTTAAAGTCTCCAGAGTTTTTTTCGTTTCAGCCGAAGTAATCGAATTCAGCGGCACGCCGAACTTGGTAGCCAAACCAGCGGCCACGCCCACACCTTGTCCTTGATAAATATTCACCGTCGCAATTCGCCCGACGGATACAGCCATACCGACATAACCGGACGATCGCCCGACAATAGCTAAATTATTCACTTTGCTAGCCAAAGCGCTTTCTATCCCGAAATTATACACTGGCAGCGGCGGAATTCTCGTAGATAAATGCTTGACTCCGCCCCGCATATCGAAATCGTAGGAAAAACTGCCGATCGACTTGGACGCTGCTGTTCCCCCTTTGATAATCTCCTTCCCCGTCAGCGGATCTACCACCTCGCGAACGTTCAAACTTTGCCTGATATAAATCTCGTCTGGAATAAATACTCTCACATCTTTACCCGACTTCTTTTGTAGCCAGTGTTGGAGATGTGACATTTCTTTAATCATCTCAGGAGTCGGTTTTCTGCCGTTAGCTTCCATCTTCATGATTTGGTCAACTTGGTATTTAAACAGAAACCCGTTCCAAGACAGCACATTTTTGTTATAAACGCAGACATTGCCTTTATCAAAAAAGAATCCTTTATTTTGACTAAAGGGCAGATTTCTGTCTATGTGATACGCTGCTCCTATAGCTACACTTCTGATGTCGTAGCCGTCAGTATATGGCTGATAAATCGTACTCCAGAAATTCCTCATCCAGAATTTTGTACTAGCCGGATCTTTAGATTTCATAATGCTTTCTTTAATCTTTTTTACCAAAGGCCTGTTGTAAAGAATTTCATCTTCTATTCTGCGGAATTCGGACATCGTTATACCTGTAATTGTCGGAACTACAGAGACTGCTAAAGTTTCATTTTTGGATTTTATATTTTGAGATTGATATCCTGTATAATAAGATAATCCGGCTTTTCTGGCTAATTCCGCGTCTTGAGTTACGTCTATAAAAGAGTTGGCTTTAATTCTTAAGGTGCTGCCTTTTACTTCGGCATATTCGATTTTTTTATCTACGACGTGGGGAGTAAGAGTTGAGTTGGAAATAACTCTGACTTTTGCTGCAGAAAGCATTTGTCTGAGAGCTTGATCTGCCCTTTTTGGGTCTAAGCAAGATTCCCGCGCATTCGCTTTATCTAAGAATTCCTTAAAACATTGGGCGTAGGGTTGGCGGTGCCAATTGGGGATTTTATCTAAATCGATGTAAGCTAAACCGCCGCGGGTGAGTAAGCCGCCCAAAGGATCTCTTCCGTAGTTCGATCGCACGATCGCAACTTTGCCCTTTGGGCCTAAAGTTTTCTTCGCCCATATCGCCGCACATATCCCCGGTACTTCATCACCATATACTACTACATCAAACTTTTGCTCCGGTGATTTTTTGGGAGGTACCGGAGGCGGGCTGCTGGATTTTTGCTGCAGAGTTCCAGCGTCTAAGGTAGCACTTGCTGGGTCTCTATTTGCGATATAATTTTCTATTTCTCTGAACGGCGGGTAATTACGTAAAAGTTCTAGGGCGGCAAAGATGATTGCAATTGAAGCTAATTTCTTAAAAGTAGAGAGCATTCAGTTGACTCGTTTATAAATTTGCATTACCTGAAAGCGCAGTTCAGGGTTTACGGAATTGAATATAGCACGTTTAGATTGTTTCGACACAGTTTTAACTTTTCCGGGAACCGTGGTAAACGAATCTTCTCAACCCAAACCTGGTGATGCTGTCCTTGGCAGCCAAAATGCTACAATTACACCAATCACAAATTGAAACATAAAAAACATGACTTTTGAGGCGGTTTTAAATCTTGTTAAGCACTTGTCTCTAGCCGAAAAGTTACGATTGATTAAGTGGATTGTTCCTGAAATAGAACGAGAATTAGTTGTGGGGCAGACTCCCCGCAAATCATTGTGGGGTTTATGTGCTGACTTGGGAATTGCACCTTCTGCCGCTGATATAGATGAAGTTCGTAGCGAAGAATGGGCGAATTTCCCAAGGGAGGATTTCTAATGCTGCGTGCTGTAGCTGATACTCATGCTGTGATCTGGTATATCTTTGCCGATGCACGACTTTCGGTGACTGCTAGAACGACAATAGAAGAGATAGCGGCCGAGGGAAATCAGGTGGCTTTTTCATCAATTACATTAGCAGAAATTGTCTATCTGAGCGAGAGAGGGCGGATTAATTCAACTACTCTCGATCTATTATTGAGAGAAGTTGAGAGCGATGATGCCTTATTGGTTGAAATTCCTTTCGATCGCAATATAGCTTTGACTTTAAGGCAAGTTGACCGATCGCAAATTCCCGATTTGCCCGATCGCATTATTGCTGCTACTGCTTTGTATCTTAATGTACCCGTTATTAGTCGCGATCGCCGGATTCAATTATCTAGTATAGACACAATTTGGTAAATCTGAGTCACTCGGCGCAAGTTTAAATTTTCCGGGAACTGTTGTTAGCGGTTTTGCCTGTGTTACTGGTTTGGCAGGGCAATTGATGAGGGTAAGGATGGTGGGTGCGATCGCATCTCAGATATCTGGTGTCGGGAAGGGCGATCGGCTAGAATAATTTAAGAACAACAATTGAGTCACCTTAAACATACAGAAAAAATGGAAAAAGTTTTTGTACATCCTGAATGTCCTTTTTCAGCAGACACATTTAACTTATTGGCACAATTTTATACTACAGAAGATGAAAGCTCAGATTTTTACATAGCACACAAAAAAGATTTCTTAAAATATGTAGAAGAACCCTTAAAGTATGTTTCAATTCAGGTGGAAGAGATGTTACCAGATTTTATAAAAAAACATATAAATATCAAGTGGGAAAGACTTGGTTCTATCATTAGAACAGACTTTTGCCAATCAATAGCTTACAGTGTAGCTTTTGGGTTTGAAGATATCAATTCTCTCGATGAAGCTCAGTTAATGCTAAGATTTGACAGCCAAAATTTAACTTTTGGTTTTTCTGCAAAAAGTGACTATGTTGATTGCATAATAGAAAATTATCAATGTAATTATCTAGATAAACCAGGTGTAATCGAAATGCTTAAACGTTACGAGCTTCCCAATCAACATCATTGCTATTTAACTCAGCAAATAATTAGTGTTAATTCCATTTGGCCGGAATCGCGTAGCATAATCATGAAACCTCAAAAATGTATTTATGAATTATTGGAAAGTATTATTTCTTTAGCCCAACAACCACCGGAAGTTAAAAGACATAAAATTACTAATATTCAGGTCGCTATCTCACTTGAATCAGAACAAGTATTAGGATATTCTGCTAAACAGTTAATTCAAATAATAGCGCAAACTTTTAAAAAAATATTTCCCTTGTTTTTATGTTGCAATCTGTATGATAATGAGTTACCTCTGCTTATCAGTCAATATTTTTCAGTATATACAAAAGAATTTAATCGATTCTATCATAGCCTCGAAGAAATTTCTTATTTTACGGGTTTTCAAATATCTGAACTAAACCGCTGGATACGCACCATTAACCGCAAGCAACAAGCCATAATCCAAGGCCCGCCCGGAACCGGAAAAACCTTCCTTGCTCAAAAACTAGCCCAATACTTAATCGGTGGCGGTGACGGCTTTTCAGACATTATTCAATTTCATCCCGCTTATACTTATGAAGACTTTATTCAAGGCATCCGGCCGCAGAGTCAAGATGGGGAATTAACTTATCCCATAGTTCCCGGCAGATTCCTCGAATTTTGCACAAAAGCTGAGTCTTGTCAAGACACTTGCGTTCTAATTATTGATGAAATTAACCGTGCAAATTTATCTCAGGTGTTTGGAGAGTTAATGTATTTGCTTGATGACCGTGATCGCACCGTTAAATTAGCCAGTGGCGAAGAATTTATAATCCCTACAAATGTCCGCATTATCGGCACAATGAATACAGCAGACCGTTCTATTGCCTTAGTCGATAACGCACTCCGTCGCCGCTTCGCATTCATTCCCGTTTATCCCAATTATGAAGTCCTGCGACAGTATCACCAGAGAGAGGAAACAGGTTTCCCCGTTAATAAATTAACTAGCATTCTAGAAGATGTCAATCGCGCAATTAACAACAAACACTATGAATTAGGCATCTCCTTCTTTTTGACGAAAACCTTAGCTGAAGATATCCAAGATATTTGGCAAATGGAAATTGAGCCATACCTCGAAGAATACTTCTTTGATAACCTGGAAAAAATGGATGAGTTTCTCTGGGATAATATCAAGACAAAATTGGGCTATTGACAATCTAACGCCGTCATTAACGCCAATACCGTGGCGTTACTGCATCCACCACAATTATGAAACCAGAATCCAGACGAATTATCGAACTTACAGAATATCAATTAGCAATTTTTGAACAAGACTCAATCCCCGAATCAGTAGGACAGAAAATATACCATAATTATGCCAAGGAAATCGAGATAGAATTTCCCAACTTTAAAACAAAATATCAATGGCACTTAAAATCTAAAGGCAGAGTTGGCAACATTCCCATCACTCCAGAATTTCACATCGCCATCCGCCCCAAGGTTCCCATAAACAACCTCTTCGGAATGCTTGACTATGCCTACAACCTTAAGATAAAATTTCCCCAAGGATCGATTCAGTGCCAATCATTAGAACAAAGTTACGAGAAATTAGCTAACATTCTTGCCCATAAAATCCTAGAACGCTGTCGCAAAGGATTATATCGCGATTACTTATCCAAAACAGAAAGACTCGCCTACATTCGCGGCCGCGTAGATTTGCGGTCAGCCCTACAAAAACCTTGGGATGTTAAACTAAAATGCCACTATAACGAACAAACAGGCGACATCGAAGATAATCAAATTCTGGCTTGGACACTCTTCATAATTGGCCGCAGCGGTTTGTGCGGTGAATCTGTTTCATCCACTGTGCGAAAAGCCTTTCACGCACTCCAAGGATTTGTTACATTAAAACCTTTTAAATCAGAAGCTTGTATTGATAGAAATTATCACCGTTTGAATGAAGATTATCAACTTTTACACGCCTTATGTCGATTTTTTTTAGATAACACAGGGCCGAGTCACGAAACAGGCGATCGCGAAATGCTCCCTTTTCTCATAGACATGGCTAATTTATATGAACAATTTGTCGCTGAATGGCTCAAAGCAAATACATCAAAAGCCTTTGAGGTCGAACCCCAACACCGAGTTGAACATGACACAAATTATTTCGATAAGATTGACTTAATTATACGCGATAGTCAAACAAAAAAAGTCCAATACGTCCTCGATACAAAATACAAAGCTCCCGATAAAGTAGCCAATAATGACATTCATCAAATAGTTGCTTACGCCAATGCCTTAAAGTGCCAAAATGCAATTCTCATCTACCCGCAAAACCTCAAACAGCCACTAGATATAAAAAATGACGATATCCGAGTTCGCAGTCTAACTTTTTCCCTAGATAGCGACCTCAATGAAGCCGGAAAAACCTTCTTAACCTCTCTACTTCCACACACCCTCCCCTAACTCTTCTCTGCGCCCTCTGCGCCCTCTGCGGTTCATTTCTCCACAAAAAAAGAGGCGCAATTGCGCCTCTCAAATCTTTCATGTCTGCGTTCTAAACACTCATAGCCACTTTCGCTTCCTTCGCAGTCAACTTCTCGTAAGTCGCCCGCATCTTCAATCCGACTAACACTTGGAACAAACCAGTTCCATTGTTGGAACCAGGATATTCGCGGTGCTGGAGTAACAGGTGAGTTAACTCGCCTTCATACTTCGCAGAAGTCTTGCTCAAATGGCTTTCGATGTAAATAACTTCTTCGAGATTCTCGAATTGACCATCTACTTCCAAAATCGAGACTTCGTGACCGTAGAAAGCATCAGGCCCGTAGTACATCTTAATTCCGGGATAGGAACAAGTCAGCTTGCGGCCGCAAGGAACCCAGTTAATTGTTGAACCTTCGTCAAACAAATACGCAGGCTCAAAATTGGCGATGCCTTCGCGCTGGATCATCTGCACACGCAGAACTTTCCGCTCCTTGTCATCTTTGATCAAGTTGGTCGGTAACACTTGAATTACCACATCAGCATATTGCTTTTGCGGGTCGATGTAGGCGGTAAAGTCCGGTTTGCGAGCATTGATCGCAAACAGCACGTCTTCGTAACGGTGGCCCCGTTCCGCCATGTCGCGCTGGATTTTCCAAGCAATTTTTACCTCGTCGCTGATGTCGAGGTAGACGCTGAAGTCGATGAGCGATCGAACTCGCTCGTCGTACAGGGGATGCAGCCCCTCAATCACAATCACATGATTCGGCTCTACCCGCTCAGGAGGATCGAGCAGACCAGTTTCGTGGTTGTAAATCGGCTTGTCGATCGCCCGACCTTCTTTGAGAGCCTTCATTTGCTCAGCCATCAGGTCAAAATTGTTGGCTCTGGGGTCAAGGGCTGTAATCCCTGTTTCCTTGCGCTGCTTGCGATCGAGACAATGATAGTCATCAAGGCAGATTACAGTAACGAAATCTTCCCCGAACAAATCTGTCAATCGGCGTAAAAAAGTAGATTTTCCGCATCCGGAATCTCCGGCAACGCCAATTAAAACCACGCGATCCGGCTTACTGGTCATAGTTTCCCTCTAACAAAATCACTGTTTACTAACTAACTCAAGTCTAGATTCCACAAAATTTCTGCCCGCAGGTAGCCGCAAGCAGGCTTTGTGCTGCTGTGCTACCCCGAGAGGATCGAGTTCTCACCAGCATACAGCAGTGAGTTGACTGCCTGCCCGGGCAGACCCAAGCAATCTTCAAGGCAAGTAATTAATACTAACTTTAGTGGTTAATCTTACCAGAATGCGTTCGCCCCCTACAAGCTCAGCCTCATTAAACTGCTCGAATTTTCCTTTCTCTGGTGGGGCGCTCCCCAAATCACAATGACTTATCGGGGCAGATCCCCCGATCGGGTAAAATATTGGCAGTACGCAGACAACAATAGCTATAGGTCAACAGCCGAACGCAAAGCGGGCTCGGTGAGCGCGGCGTTCGGCTAGTAGGGATTTGATACGCGAGCGATCGCAACTTCAACACTCCCGCCGGCGTGGCGAGGCCCAAAAATTGGCGCGGCCAATTAGTCCCGATGGCCTTAAGAAAAAAGTAAATTGAGTCTAACGTCACATTCTCTTTCTTTATAACTCTGTATCGTGAAGGACAAGCAACAAATGTACAGCCCAAGCATATCTGGTGTTGCGGCAAACTCAGAATCAGGCAGCCGCATCTTTGTTTACGAAGTGGAGGGTATGCGTCAGAGCCAAGCAACTGACCAAACAAGTAACCCGATTCGCCGTAGTGGCAGCGTATTTATCTCCGTGCCCTACGAGCGCATGAATCAGGAAATGCGCCGGATTGCTCGGATGGGTGGCAAAATTGTCAGCATTCGCCCCTCAAACAGCGCTCCCGAAACAAACGGCAAAGTCGCACCAGAAGCAGGGCTACAGAGTCAGAAATCTGGAGAAAAAACTAAGCCCATGACTCAAGCCAAGGAAAAAGTTCAGGTTCCTGTTAACCTCTACAAGCCGGCCAATCCCTATATTGGTAAGTGCATTTCTACAGAAGAATTGGTCAGAGAAGGCGGCGAGGGTACAGTCCGTCACGTCAAATTTGACATTTCTGGAGGCAAGTTACACTATCTCGAAGGTCAAAGTATCGGGATTATTCCCGATGGGACGGATAAAAACGGCAAACCTCACAAAATTCGGCTGTATTCGATCGCCTCCACCCGTCACGGAGACGATTTAGACGACAAAACAGTCTCTCTGTGCGTCCGCCGTCTAGAGTACAAAAGCCCAGAAACCGGTGAAAAAGTCTTTGGTGTTTGTTCGACTTTTCTCACCGGTTTGCAACCTGGAGATGATGTCAAAATCACCGGCCCCGTAGGCAAGGAAATGCTGTTGCCCGACGACGAGGAAGCCACCGTGATTATGATGGGTACCGGTACGGGTATTGCTCCTTTCCGGGCTTATTTGTGGCGGATGTTTAAAGAAAACAATCCCGGTTACAAATTCAGAGGTTTAGCTTGGTTGTTCTTTGGAGTTGCTTACACTCCCAACATTCTCTATAAGGAAGAGTTGGAGCAATTGCAGCGCGAGTTCCCCGATAATTTCCGCTTGACTTATGCCATCAGCCGCGAGCAAAAAAATGTTGACGGCGGCAAGATGTACATTCAAAACCGGATTCAAGAGAACGCAGACCAATTGTGGGAATTGGTTCAAAAGCCGAATACTCACACTTATATCTGCGGTTTGAAGGGTATGGAAGGCGGAATTGATGAGGGAATGTCGGCGGCGGCTGGCAAGCACGGTGTTGACTGGGCTGGCTATCAGAAACAGTTGAAGAAAGAACACCGTTGGCACGTTGAAACTTATTAATGTGTTACCTGATTTAATCTGATTTGTAGGGTGGGCTTTGCTCGCCCTACAATTGTTTTAAAAAGTTTTTAGTTTGGAAAAGCTTGAACGACCCACAAAAAGTGTACAATATACAGTAAGCTCACCGAAAAAGGGAGATGACTGACATGATCCTAATTCCTACCCAACAACTGACCTTTAAAGAGTATCTGGACTACCAGGGAGAATCAGGTGTTTGTTATGAATTATATCGGGGACATATCATTGAAATGCCAACACCGACAGCTATACATATCAAAATATGTGAATTTTTGGTTTACCAGTTCCGGCGCTTCTTTGCAGCACACAACCTACCGCTAGTTGCAGTTGTCACTACCGCAGTCCGAACCGAGGAAAACTCTGCGCGCGTTCCTGATGTTGTGATTTGCACTCATAGTCTTTGGGAACAAGTCTGTGCCCAACCTGGTTCCGCAGTCTTGGACTTTGAAGAAAAACCGCTGTTAGTTATAGAAGTTACCAGTCAAAATTGGCGGGACGACTACATCCGTAAACGCGCAGAATATGACTTAATTGATATCCCTGAATATTGGATTGTAGACCCAAATCAACCGAAAATACGAGTATGCAGTCGCCCGGAAAATGAAGGCAGTTATTCTCATCAGGAATTTTTGCCGGGACAGCAAGTTCATTGTGTACAGTTCGCTGAATTTATTTTATCGGTGAATCAAGTGCTATCTCCGCCGCTAGTAGAAGATTTAATTCGAGAAGAAGAAGCACAGCGACAGCAGCTAGAACAGCAAAATCAGGAACTAGAACAGCAAAATCAGGAACTAGAACAGCAAAATCAGGAACTAGAACACCAAGTTAATGCAGAACGCCAGCGGGCAGAAAGATTGGCCCAGCGACTCCGAGAAATGGGGATAGACATGGATTCAGAACTGTGAATTGTCATCTCAAATTAGATCCCCGACTTCTTAAAGAAGTCGGGGATCTGGATATTAAGCTTACTTAAATGACAAATTGCTTGATTAGCATACAATGATTGTAGGTTAATTGAGTTTCAACGGGTCAAAGTCGTGGCTTTCAAAATTGGTTTGTTAGGTTTGGGTACAGTTGGCGCGGGAACAGCAGAGATTTTGCTCTCCCCAGATGGCCGCCATCCGCTGTTGCAGGAATTGGAAATCTATCGGGTGGGAGTGCGCGATATTTCTCGAACTCGGTCTTTACAATTGCCAGAAAATGTGCTGACAACTGACCTAGAAGCGATCGCAACTGACCCGGAAATTGATATTGTAGTAGAATTGATTGGCGGATTGGAACCGGCGCGATCGCTCATTCTGCAAGCTATTGCCAGCGGCAAGCACGTCGTCACTGCCAACAAAGCAGTTATCGCCCGCTACGGGAATGAAATCTTCGAGGCCGCCAACAAAAAAGGCGTTTACGTAATGCTAGAAGCTGCTGTCGGCGGCGGCATTCCGGTCATTCAAACCCTCAAACAATCTTTAGGTGCAAACCGCATTCAAACTGTCACCGGCATCGTCAACGGCACAACTAATTACATCCTGACGCGGATGCAAACAGAAGGTGCAGACTTTGCCGAAGTGCTCGCCGACGCTCAGCAATTAGGTTATGCTGAAGCTGACCCCACAGCAGATGTAGATGGATTAGATGCGGCCGATAAAATTGCTATTTTAGCCTCGCTAGCTTTTGGCGGACGCATCAAATTAGCAGATGTTCACTGCGAAGGTATCAGAAAAGTTAGTGCGGCTGATATTGACTACGCCGACAAGCTGGGATTTGTGATTAAATTGTTGGCTATTGCTCAAGAAACCTCCCGCTACAATGGCAAGCAAGCTGAGGCAGAAAGCGAACTGCTGTCAATTCGAGTGCATCCTACTTTTGTGCCGAAAACTCATCCGCTGGCGAGTGTTAACGGAGTTTACAATGCAATTTTAGTCGAAGGAGAGCCGATCGGGCAATTGATGCTGTACGGGCGGGGCGCCGGTGCGGGCCCCACAGCTAGCGCCGTAGTATCCGACATTATAAATGTGGCCGCCATCCTGAAAAGCCAAGCTGTTCCGACTCCTCATCCTTTGCTGAGTTGCAGTCACCAACACTACTGCAAAATTGCTCCGATGCAGGAACTTGTTACTCGCTTTTATGCCCGTTTTCTGACGCGCGATACTCCGGGGGTAATTGGCAAACTCGGTACTTGTTTCGGCAACCACAAAGTTAGTTTGGAATCAGTTGTGCAGACGGGAATTCACGGCGATTTAGCAGAAATTGTCGTCGTGACTCACGATGTTAGGGAAGGAAATTTTCAACAAGCACTCGATGAAATTCGAGCGATGGAAGCAGTCGATAGTGTTGCTAGCACGTTGCGAGTTTTGTAAAAATGATTTGCTAGGGGCGGGTTTCACATACAATATTTGCTAATAATTGACAATATCTAAAACCCGCCCTCGCCCAACGATAAATCCCGATGTACATTTGGCAGATGTGGTAGGGGCGGGTTTCACAGACAATATTTGCCAATCATTGACAATCTATAAAACCCGCCTCGCCCAACGGTAAATCCCGATGTACATTTTTAGCCTTTGATATAAGTAAAATTTGATGTGGGTTATCTGTTGTGCGGGGGCGAGTTTATGTAGATTTTTTGTACTTATTAAATATTGTTGGTAAAATCGGCGGCTACCAGATAATGAAAGGAACAGGATTGGATTTTGTCGATCGCCAAACGGGAAGGCACTTGCTAGATTCCCTGTATGAAAAGTTTGCCAAACCCCAACTGCACGATACTTTTAAACCCAATAATCCTTCAATTTACATTCGGCACGAGTCAGGGCAAGTTATTGATGGAAATTATATCATAGAAAAAGTGTTTGAAGACTCTCGGACGGGTTTTTATGCTGAAAGTCGCCTCCCCATTCCTGGCAATAACCCGCCTGTTTTAGTGATTCGCGGATACGGTTCTTGGTATCCTTTCGAGCGCGTTTTGGAAGATACGCCCGATGTATTTATGGCCAAACTAGAACGCCAGTTAAAATCGGCGCAAACTGCGGGTGCTATTGATTGGATAAAGCAGCAATTTCACAGCGGGAATCCGCCGGATGTCATCGGAGAAAGTTTGGGCGGCAAAGTTGCTCAGCAAATAGCAGCAAAATACCCGGATTATATTAGATCCACTGTAATTTTTAATTCTTTGGGCGTTTCGGAAAAGTTAGCTAAAACTTCCACGGCTAAGAATGTTTTTCACTATTTTACTTTAGGCGAAAGGTATGCTTTCTGGGCAAATGAAGGGGATTACATACCGGGAACGATTTTTGTGATTTCCCCAAAAGGCAACAACTGTTGTTATAAAATCGAAGAGGCGATCGTCCGAATCGCCCGTTTTGAAGGCAAGTTTCTCAAAAGACGCGCGATTGTGGCAATATTGGCTCAGTGGCTTCTGCTAAATAGACACAATGCGATCGTCCTGAACAAGCGGCGGCCGGTAGTCGTTCAGATCGATCGTACTCAATTGCAAATTTTCCGAAAAAAGCGCTTTGTTTAAACTAAGACAGAATTGCTTCAAGTCGCAGATGGCTGGTTTTCCCGCGCTGCGACGGCGAGAACCAAACAAAGTGCTGCGATCGCTTTTTCCCATTCTTGCTTTACAGCGGTGGGTTGAACCTCATCAAAGGCGCTAACTAAACGAGGGATCGCTCGTTCTAATGCCTGTCTAGGAATTGATTTGTGCAGATCAACTAAACGAGTTAAACTTTCTTGATTCTTCAAAAAACCGACTACCCATTTCGTAGTATGATCTGGACTTTCAGGGACGTTTTTAATTCCTAGTTCTGTTTGCAACCAGTCGTAAAAAGGCGGCAACTTTTGAGCTAAAACAGTTCCAGCAGTTGGCAAAGTTTCTTTGAGTAAAGCAGTATCGAGACTTCCTAATAATTGATTGAATTCCGGTGAATCGAGCAAGCTGGTTAAGGGCAGTGAAAGCAGGGCTTCTGAAGCGTCAGGGGATACATTTAAAGTCCGCGAAAATGTTTGCAGCATTGGAAAGTCTCTGGTATGGATGACTCTTTTAGCCTAACAATCACGGGAATCAATGAATATGAGCTACCTCATATTAGCAAAATTGTAACATCTCGATCGCCAAATAAGCATCTAAATCTAGGTGTCTGCATCTGCGACTAATAATTTGCCATTAAATATTCTACACAAATTCTCCCTTAGCAACCATCACCACCTTACCACCAACCAAAACTTCTATTTCCCCTTCATTTTTGGCGGCTTGTAACAACAGCAAAGAAGGTCGAGCGATTTCATAACCCTGCTCAACTCTGACATCAATCTTTGCTTCCCCATAATAATCATGTTCTACCAAATATCCCGCCAAACAGCCGTTAGCACTGCCTGTCGCTGGATCTTCTGGAATTCCTAATGAATGGGCAAAAACTCGCACGCTTAAATCATTAAGGTCGCTGTAGGTTTCTGGGCAAAATATCAAAATTTCTTTCGCTTCCATTGTATCAACTAGCTCAAAATATTTATCTAAGTTGACTTGAGCTTTTTTGAGCGAGGCGAGAGTTTTTAAGGGTACAATTATAAACGGTACTCCCGTAGAAACTTCTTGAATTGGGAAGTTGGAATCAATTTCATCGGGTTCTAAATTCAGGACATTTGCCAGAGTTTCGGCTGATAAAACTTGACCAAAACTAGGCGGGTTTTGTCGCATCCACAAAATATCTGCCGATTCATTGTGATAATTAAAAGTAACTGGAATTTGACCGACGGCTAGATTGAGAATTACTCGATCGACCTTTTCGCGAATAATCTCTTGCTGCAACACAAACGCAGTGCCCAAAGTCGGATGACCCGCAAAGGGTAATTCCTTCTTGGGCGTGAATATCCGCACGTCATAGCCGCCATCTCGCGGATCGGGCGATCGAATAAACGTAGTTTCTGAATAATTGATTTCCCTCGCTATCAGCAGCATTTGGGCCTCAGATAGTTCGGCAACTTCAGCACCGCAAAATACAGCTAGCTGGTTGCCAGCATATTTTGACTCCGCAAACACGTCAACTATATAAAAATTCATAATTATGCCTTTAGTAAAAGTCAATAACTGATATTTTACATCGATCGCAAGACAGCCGTTAAAATAACAATAAAAACATAGGAGTAATCGCCGTGAGCGTCACGACTGTAAAATGGACGGTTGCAGACTACCACCGCATCATTGCAGCCGGCATTCTGGAAGGGCGAAACGTTGAATTAATAGGTGGAGAAATAATTGAAATGGCTCCCGAAGGAGAATCTCATGCTTACTCTAGCGATGAGGCTGGAGAGTACCTAATTTATTTGCTGGGTGATCGGGCTAAAATCCGCCAAGGTAAACCGATTATCTTGCCACCAAGCAACTCCGAGCCACAACCCGATATCGCTGTAATTCAACGTTTGGGACAAGATTACCGAGAACATCATCCCTATCCAGAAAACATCTTTTGGCTGATAGAATACTCGGATCATACTCTGAGCAAAGACTTGGGAATCAAGAGCAAGATTTATGCGGAAGCCGACATTTCTGAGTATTGGGTTGTCAATTTGCGAACTAGGGAATTAATAGTATTTCGAGAGCCTACCAATGAAGGATATCAATCGAGACAAACTCTGACTCAGGGTAATATTAATCCGCTGGCCTTTCCTGATGTTGCAGTTTCGGTCGCTCGAATATTAGGGGCTTAGGTAAATTGGACAATAATGCAATAATTACTGCTGTTTTCTTGTTACCAGGCTCTGCCTGGTAACACAGATCCAGAGGCTCCGCCTCACTATTTCAAACAGCGAATTGCCTCCAACATTCCCCTGGCTTTATTGAGAGTTTCCTCATATTCCATATCCGGGTTAGAATCTGCCACCAAACCAGCACCTGCTTGCACAGAAACCGAATGTTTATCGCCTCCTTGAGAGCGAACAACCATAGTCCGAATGGCGATCGCACTATTCAATTGCCCCTCAAAATCATAATACCCATAAACCCCAGAATACGGCCCCCGGCGACAACCTTCCAACTCGTGCACAATCTCCATCGCCCGAATCTTCGGAGCACCGCTAACCGTACCCGCAGGAAAACCAGCTTTCAACAAATCCCAAGCTGTCTTATCCTCAGCCAATTCTCCCACCACATTGCTCACAATGTGCATGACGTGAGAATAACGCTCAATTTCCATTAATTCGTCAACTTTTACAGTACCGTTTCGGCAAACTCTTCCTAAATCGTTCCTGCCCAAATCAACTAACATGACGTGTTCCGCAATTTCCTTGGGATCTTGCAGCAATTCAGCAGCCAAAGCATCATCTTCTTGAGGAGTTTTACCCCGGCGGCGAGTGCCGGCAATCGGTCGCAAAGTTGCAATCTTTTTGCCATCAGCAGTATTTTCCGCCTTCACCATAATTTCGGGACTCGAACCGATAATCTGCCAATCTCCGAAATGAAAATAAGCCATGTAAGGAGAAGGATTTATGAGACGCAAAGAGCGGTAAAGTGCAAAAGAATCGCCACTGTATTCAGCCTCTAGTCGCTGCGAAATAACTACTTGAAAAATATCTCCGGCTTTGATATAATCCTTCGCTTTTAAGACATTGGCACAATACTTTTCACGGGTAATATTGCTAGTGTAAGCCAATTCTGTATTTCCGGTTGTGGAACGGGAATCTTGCCCGTTATTGGGAGGAGTCCATTCTATAAGAGTAGATTGCCGGGAAAGCGGCGATTGCAGCTTCTGAACTAACTTGCCAACGCGATCGCACGCTTGCTGATAAGCATCGGCCAAATCAACGCCAACCTCCCGCAAATCCGCATAGGCTACAGCCCAAATTTTCCGCTTCACCTGGTCGAAAATCAGCAAATTATCAACCTGCATCCACAATCCATCCGGCAAATCATTCTCGCTTGCTGGATGCACGGGAACTCGCGGTTCTATCCACTTAATTAGCTCGTAACCCCAAAAACCGAATAGCCCGCCAATTCCCGCCGGCAACTGCGGCAATTTCACCGGTTGATAAGACTGCAAACATTCAGTTAAAGCTACAAACGGATCGCCCGTAAATACTTTTTCGGAACCGTCACGGTAAACTTGAGTTGTGCGAGATCCCCTTGCCTCCAAAATCCACAACGGATCGCACCCTAAGAAACTATAACGCCCAAGTTTTTCCCCACCTTCGACCGACTCCAGCAGAAAACTGTAAGGTTGACCGGCACAAACCCGATACCACGCAGACACCGGCGTATCCAAATCAGCAACCCATTCTTGATACACGGGTACAAAATTGCCTTGTTTCGCCAGTTCCGAGAATTGTGAGAAATCGGGAAATATCATATATATCAGAAGGAAGAAGGAAGTTCGGCAACGGATTCTGTAACGGATGTAACGGATGTAACGGATTTCAGGAAGAGGGAAAATGCAATCCTAGGATTTCAGCGATTAAAAGCGTCCTAACCGTCTTGGGTTCAATAAACGAAAGACGGAAACCAACATCCCTCCGGCGACTGATACTCGCCAACTGCCATCACCGCCATCGGCTTGAGGGCGCGCAGCCCCTCTTGCAAGCACCAACGAAACAAACTTGCGTACCTCAGCGGCAAGTGAAAAGCCAGCAATTGATCGGAACTGTACGCAGCAGCCCCCAAGAGCAAAGCCTGCATATCGGCTTCAGTTTCCGCGACGCTGTGGCCCAAAGCCGACACCGCACAAGTATAAGCCACAATCTGACCTTGTTTGCAAGCAACCCAAGGAGAAAAGAAATTCAGGGCGTACTCAATATCGCTAGTTCGATCGCACCTGTATAATTTCTTGCACAAAGCCGCACATTCACCAACATCCTCACTAGCCAGCGGCCGCACCTCAAACCCATGCTGCGGCTGGCTGCGAAACTTCCCTTCCATTAACACGAAAGGTTCCTTCACCTCAAAACCCAAGGAAGCGTACAGCGACAGCGACGCCATATTAAAAGATTCCTGAACCAAACGGATACCCACAGCGTCCTGTCCCCGTTCCAGCAAAGCTTTCATGATTTCGCGTCCCGTGCCGCGGCCTTGAAAAGTTCGATCGACACTGACGGGCCCAATACCGCGAATCGGGTTGCGTTCGTCCATAAACCCGCAGCCGACAACCGCACCCTCACTCTCGGCTACGATCCCAAAAAATACCGGACTCTCGATTAGCAAGCCCGTTATTTCGGTTGCAAAATCCAGCGTTGGAAAATCTGTAGGGAATTGATGGCGATCGGAAATATCTTTAAAAGCTTCATAAGTAATGCCAGCGCAAACATCGATATCAGAAGGCTGCGCTCGCCTGATTACGACATTCATTTTTAATTTAACTATTAACTTTTAATAAGATTAGAAGTTTGCAGTAGTATTTTGGCGCTGCGGGCTAAGCCTCCCGCGTCAGAATACTACTGCAAAAACAAGTTTACAAGCTGAGCCTTACAGGGAAGATTACCTATGTTTTGCTCAGCCATGCAGTCATGGTCTAAGGGTCGAAAGTCTTCTTACCGCTGAACTTCAGCTTAGCCGGATTTGGATTGCTGCCAATATTGCGGTCAATCTTACCGTTGTAGGGACGACCTTCGTTCACCTTCTCAGGGAACACGCCATCCTTGGGATGCAGGTACTCAGTAGTACCGTCTGGAAACACGCGGTAAATTTTGTAGTTCGTGATTTTGAATTTAGCCCGCAGTTGCTGGCCGCCCAAAGCGATGCACTGCTCCTTCCGGGGCAGATGCAGCAAGTTGTCGCCTTGACGCATAATCGCAGCGCCACCCGTAGGCATTTCAAACACCTGCTCCTTGGGGCTAGTCCAAGTGATAGCGTACTTCTCTTCAACTAGCGCCTTGGTCAGCAAGCCGCCTGTGCTGCCGCCGAAAAGAGGGGGTTGTCCAGTGAGTTCTTCTGCCATAAACATATCCAAAGGATTTTTACGGCATCGTATCATCATGAGGCGACACGGCTGTAGAAATTGTAAGGAAAGTTAACAGTTTTTTGGCGATCGATCTCTTCTGATAATTAGTAATTAATAATTGATAATTGATAATTGGTAATTTCCACCAAACTTAGAAAACTAAATTAGGCAGCACGAATTCCGAAAAAATAATCCAAAAAAAACAGCAATTATTCTGGTGCTTGTGGGGCACCCGAATAATCGCACATTCCCCCCATTTCTCCCCACACACGATCGAACAATTTACCGCGCAACCCTAAGTCAAGAACGAATTAGGGTCATAGCCGCGCGGAATTTTGCTCAAAGCAGTCCAAGTTTCTTGATTGACAATTCCGTCGGCCTCAATCCCAAAGCTTTTTTGAAATGCGCGAACAGCTTTATCCGTCAAAGTAGCAAAGTCGCCGTCAATTTTACCGTCATAATGCTGGGAAAGTTTGAGAACTTCCTGAACAGTAGCGACTGCTTCCCCAGAACTGCCGAATTTGAGTACCGGCATATTAACTGGAGCGGCAGTATAAAGCGCCTGCCAAGTCAGCGGCCCGACAATACCGTCCGGCGACAAGAAAACCCGAAACTGAAACAGTTTCACAGAAAATTCAACTGCTTTGTCAAAAATTCCTTTAGCAGGATGCCGATAAAGTTGCAACTTTGTTAGCAGTTGTTCGAGTTCCAATACCGCTTTACCTTCAGAACCTAATTGTAGTTGTGGCTTGTTGGCCATAGGTTGAGTAGATTTCATCTGGGTTGTAGGTGACATAATCGATTTTCCTCCCCTCTAGGTTTGAGTATTCTTCTGGAAAAAAAGTTTTTCCGGGCGAAACATTTGCATTTTCAACTTTTCACGAATCAACACTGGCGTCGGCAGTGCCTCAACAGATTCGAGCGCCTTTTACCATCTCACGACTTGTGGACAAGAGACTTATACCATTTTAGATTTTAGATTTTAGATTTTAGATTCGGCATGACTGATTACTATCGGGGTTTGCAGCGTACCTACAGTTGGATTCTTATTTTAAACTGGTATTAATTTTCGGCAGCCTCCCTAGATATTCTGTCGCCAAACCGGGTTTAAGACAGTAAGCGCATCCTGAATCTGCTTTGATACTTTCTATTTTAAAGCTGAACACCGCGTGGCCACCTCACCTTTAAGGCCGATATCACAGGGTGGGAGAGGGTGTAGCAGCGGAGCCTGGTTCTGCAGTGAAAACTTTTCTGTGCTATCGCATCTGGGTCAATCAATTAATATCGATTTCAGTTGCACTCCTCACCATTGTTGACTGTTGACTGTTGACTGTTGACTGTTGACTGTTGAAGGAAGGGTCAAAAAAATCAAAATTGCGCGAATTATTTGTTGGCAGCTTGATTCGGCTTTACGTCCGACGATGAAGCGCGGATTTGATATAACTCGATCGATTCTTGCGCGATCAGACTCCCAGAAACCCGGTTTTTTACACTATGTTTCATGTAGATGTAGATCGCGATCAACCGGGTTTCGAGCAACAGAATCAGTAAGGATGCGAGAACTGTAAAGAGAAACCAGGTTTTGCGCGGTGTAATTCATAAACCAGGAATACGCTGTATCAATTGAGTCTAAACAGTGGGAATAGTAAAGTGAAATTCACTTCCTCGGTCTTTTCCTGCGGAATCTACCCAAATTTTACCGCCCCAGCCAGCAACAATCTGCTTGCAAATTGCCAATCCCAAACCGGTACCGCCGGCACTGCGGCGCAAAGCTCCTTCTTCTTGATAAAATCGATCGAACACTACTTTTAAACTGTTCGCCTCTATTCCCCTCCCCGTATCGGCTACGAGCACTTCCACCATCTGAGAACCGTTGTATTTCGCTTGCACTGTCACGCTTCCTTGAGGTGTGGTGAATTTGCAAGCGTTGTCTAGCAGTTTGGAGAGCACCTCCACTAACCACTCTCCGTCAGCTTGCACTAAAGGCAATTCTGCGGACACTTCGGCGATAATTTCCGGTAACTGTCGATCGACCGTGCGCGATCGCACGCTGCTGAGGGCTAAATCAACGCATTCTTGCAGCGTCAGCGATTCTACATTCCATTGAACTCGCCCGCTTTCTAAGTGAGAAAGAGTCAAGAAATCCTGCACGAGTTTCCGCATTCTATCGGCATCACCAAGGGCAGTTTCTAACATGATTTGCCGCAATTCTGGGGGCATATCTGGTTCGGAGTTCAAACTTTCCAAACACACTTGAATCGTAGAAAGTGGGGTGCGGAGTTCGTGTCCGGTGATGGCAATTAGATTGCTGCGAGTGCGGTCTAATGCTTCTAATTGTTGGTTGAGTTCTTCTAAATGAGCGTAGGTTTCTGCTTGAATTAAGGCGGCTCCGAGTTGGGTGGCGATCGCCTCTACTAAAGCAATTTCGTCTTCTTCCCAAGGCAAAGTCGATCGACACTGGTGCATTTCCACCATTCCCAAAACCCGCCCCTGATAAAGCACTGGCACCATTAACCAAGAGACAATTTGCCAATTTTTTACAGTTTTTTCCAGGAATTGTGTATTGACAATCAACGGGTGTTGTGCTGTGTCTTGGATGTAAACTCGCTCTTGCCGCCCCACCGCGTCGCTCCATATTTGATTTTCCTGCAACAGCCAAGTCTGATCCAGCATGGAACTAGCGCCGGGTCCCAAAAACTCGCGATCGATTTTGACCGCCACATCTGTGGCCTTGCACCGATAAATCAAACATCGGCTTGCCGACAGGGCAGTGCCCAGTTCTTGAACTGCGACTTCGACGATTTCTTGTGGGTTTAGAGACTGCCGCATTGCCGTTGTAATTAAGTTTACGAGGCGTTCTTTGCGTTCCTGGGCGGCGATGGCGGCGTATGCTTTAAGCAGTTTGTGCTGGCCTGCTTGCAAGTAGGTTACTAAGCGTTCGGTAAAAGCATCGCTCAATTTGGGATTGGGAATTTTTGAGTTTTTCCCCCTACTTATGTCGGGTTTGGTCGCTTTGGAAGCGGCGGATTTCCGCGTTTTTTTCGGTGTTTTGAGCTTGTAAGTAGTTCGGGCTCGATCAATCTTTTCGGCCAATTCCGGGCGATAATTGACAATTCTATCGAGCAACAATGCGGCAGCTTTGGAGCTTACCTCGCGATCGAACGTCCAAATTCCTTCAAATCTGCGAGCTTGATCCATCAACAGTGGCCCGCGATCGTCCTGGTTGTCGATGGGCACAATTTTTTCTTGACAAATCAGGCAAGTTGAGTAGTTTTGCCCCAGCACCACTAAGTGCCACTCTTTACTTAATCCGTCATCCGGTGCAAACGCCACAGTTTCGTGACACTCCGAAGCATTTTTAAAGTCAGTTTCCGGTGCTGCCAGCACGTATACCTGAGACGAGCGTGAGGCAATTCGCCGGTAGCGGTGAGCTTCCTGGCGATAGAAGCGCTCTCGCTGAAAGCTTGCAATGACTAGGGGTTCGTCGTCGGAACCCGCCAAAACTAAGTCTTCCATCGCGTGAGACAAGGCTGTCATGGAAGATTTGAAATAAATTTGTGCCCGCAGTTGGGGCAAAGCTTGCAGAAGTTCTGCCAGTAGCGAAATAGGGACGATCATCTAGCCTTAAACGTGCATTTTTGCCGATGACAAAACAGGATCGATAGGAGGTTTAGAGCGCTCCTTCTTCAGTATCTGATAGATTTACAGCACTTGGTAAGTAAAGTACAAAGAAATCGGTTTCGCTCTCCTGGGGTACCCCGGTGTTCGCCCAACTTCGCTCCGCCGTGCCCGCCCAGATTCCTAGTTTCCCTGTACTTGAGTGTCAAACTATCCTCGCTCTATTGGATATCAGTGCCATAATTATCGCTTTTTGGCGATCGATCTGGTTAATCGGTAATTAAACTTTAAAAAAGCGCAAATAATTAGCCATTAGTTAAAAACTAACGACCAATTATTTTGACGACTGATCCCAAGAAACCCGGTTTTTACCCACCATCTATGAATAAACCGGGCTTCTGACACCTAGCTTGTAAGTCCTATATTTTTTTGAGGCATCGCGCCTGAGTATAAATGCTGTGGCTGTGGTTGTATCAGGCTAGTTCGCCCCCTTCGTCGTTGCCGCCCGGAGATGATTTGTAGAGAGCATCTAATTGTTCGCGGGCGTCTTGCACAGTCAGCGAACGCATCACTAACAGCGGCTCATTGACAACGTTTCCGTGTTCGTCTAAAAGTTCTGGATGCGGTACAGATTGAGAGCGAGGATAGGATGCGTAGTGATTATTTGCCCTGAATTGTTGAGGGCGCTGGGACTCCATACCTACGGTGACTAGACTGCGGATTAAGTTACCGACTGCCAGAAAGGCTAGAACGGTAAAAGCTAAAATATAAAGCAGGTGCAACATTATTTTCTCCTCCGGGCTAAACAGCCACACAGCAATTTACAAAAGTGTTTCAGCAAGTAATAACTTATTAACTGGAAATCTGTTTGAGGTTGTCAAGTTGGCCGCCACATTTCCCAAGGTTGGGGATTTGACTGCAAGTTTAACTTGAACTCGCTTCCTTATTTTCCAGGGGGAGCTGACTGCAATGAGCGAAAGCGCGCCGATACTTGCCAGCATTCGGCGAGCAGTCTGTGCCACGGCATCAGTGCTGCTGTTTCAATCCCAACTTGACCTCCGGTTGCTTGAAATAGAGCTTTAGCCGAGCCTACTTCTTGCTGAGACTGTTTGACTCGCGCCAGCAAGTCAGATTGATCTTCGTCGCTGAGAAAGGAAATTTCCTCAGTTTCTAAGAGCTTTGCCGATCGATCGAACCAGTAATTGAAATCCTCTAACAGCGGTTCCAGTAACGCTTTGAGCAATTCTGATTCGGGCAAGTTGGAATTAAGCATGGATCAAAATTGGGTTATTTATGTATTATAGTCTTAGACGCGCTTAACATATTGTAACATCTTTTTAACAAAAATTCAAGGGTTTCACAACAATTAGTAGGTCGGTGTGAATAAATTTAACTGTGTCAGCAGCGATTTTTGAGTCGAAATCCCAAAATTCTGCCAAATTAGTTCGCGAGC